>JBPCVD010000708.1:0-16786 GCA_051010815.1 Rubripirellula sp. | reverse complement strand
GTGTGAATCAACGTCATGAAACAGTCCGCCTGGTATCGAACGATCATCCAATACGTGGGGCTAGTGAGCGTGCTTGGCGTGCTGATTGCGGTCTTCGGATCATTCAGTGACAACTTCCTGAGTTCAGCAACGTTCATTTCGATTGCCAATCAGATTCCCGATTTAACCCTAATCGCCGTTGGCATGACGTTCGTGCTTGTGGTAGGCGGCATCGATCTCTCGGTCGGTTCGATCCTTGCGCTGTCTTCGGCGGTCCTGGGCGTATTGATGGTCGATCATTCGTGGCCACTTTGGGCTGCCATACCGATTTGCGTCTTAACGGGAGCCGCATGCGGACTCTTCAATGGCACCGTCTCCGTGCTCGCGGGAATCCCTTCGTTCATCGTCACTCTTGGGATGCTGCAAATCGCTCGCGGCGCCACAAAAGTGGTGACAGGATCACGAACGAAATACATCGGATCAGCGGTAGAAAGTGTTGGTGAACCGCTGGGTGGAATCCTGGTTTCGCCAGCGTTCTTACTCGCGTTGTTAGCCGTCGTCCTTGGACAATTTTTACTGACACGCACGGTTTTCGGACGCTACTGCGTGGCCATCGGAACGAATGCTGAGGCCGTTCGCATGTCTGGGGTCCGGTCAGCTCCTTACGCGATTGCAGCGTTCGTGATCTGCGGGTTTCTTTGCGGAATCGCAGGGCTCACACACACGTCACGGCTCTCCACGGCTGACCCAAACGCTGCCATTGGGATCGAACTCGCGGCCATCGCAGCGTGCGTGATTGGCGGAACGAGCCTCATGGGTGGTCGAGGAAACGTCATCAATTCGTTCCTCGGTGTACTGATAATCGCCGTACTGCAAACGGGGCTTGCCCAACTGGGTGCGTCCGACCCGATGAAGCAGATCATCACTGGTAGCGTCATCGTCGCCGCAGTCCTGCTCGACGCAATGCGCATTGGCTGGTCAAAACGGCGCAGCTAAGACGGCTCTGTCGACGATCAGTCCACCGCGACTGGCTTCGAGTTCAGGTGCTGCACGCTTGAACTGTAGTCCTCGCCAACAAACGCAGCAACACGAACGGCCTTGGCGTTCAAAGTCACTGGAACATCGAAGGTCACGGTCACGTCACCTTTTCCTTCCACCGTAACGACTTCACGCTGCAACCGAGCATCCGCTTTCGGTTCCGATTCAGCAGCGACTTGTTTGAGGGTAACGTGAACCTTTTGCTTCCCCAGATTCTTCGGTAACTGATGATGCACAACAACGCGGCATGACTCTCCCTTGTGAACTGATTCAGGGAGCGACAACGTGATGAGTCCTCGTCGTTGCCGCGAACGTTGTGCGGTCGACTTATTGCGTTTTTGCTTTGCCTCGCGAGCCAGTCGTGAACGTTCGTCCTCACCGGCCATGAAGGATCCCCGCAATTCCACGTCATCGACCTGGGCAAGCAGCGGAGCCAAGGGGTCCTCCACACGCACAAGTTCGTTCGCAAGGACAGTTCTCAGTTGCCGTAGCCGATCCTGCTGATCTGGATCACCAATGAGGTTCTCAAGGCAGTCAGGATCGTTCTCGATATCGTAAAGCTCTTCGACAACACGGTGATCGAACATCGCCAAACGCAACGCAACTTCAGTCTCATTCGTCGCTCGCTTGACCATCTGACGATAGGTCATCGTACCTGTGGTCGCAGTGGCAAACTTTCGCTGCCCGTCGCTCCAAGGATTGTACAGATACAGATATTTGCGGGTGTGGATGCCACGCATGGGATGCCGTGCTCGCCCAGAATTCTCGTTGTACTGCAGGATCACGTGGTCACGATCGGACTGTGACTGTCCCCCCAGAACCGATGCAAACGAACGGCCATGAAGGCGTTCAACAGCCGGATGCTCGTGCCCCATCACATCCAGTAGCGTCGGAATGAAGTCGATCGCCGAAACCATGTGTTGTTGATCCACCGATCCCGGTTGAGTCACGCCGGGCCAGCGAACCATCAATGGCGTGTGCGTGCTGTGATGGTAAAGCTGTGTCTTCGCGAAAGGGAGCGGCATTCCGTGGTCGGATAAGAACATGACGAAAGTCGATTCCGCCTGATCTGACTCGTCCAATGCGCTCATGATCTCACGAAAACAATCATCAGCGCGACGCACCGAGGAGTAGTAGTGAGCAAGTTCTTTACGAACGACGTCATCATCGAGCAGGAACCCAGGAACTGGGACCTCGTCAGAGGTGAATACTCGACTCGGAACATGCAGATCAGCTATCGTCTCGCCACTCTTGCCCTGTGCATAAAACGGCTTGTGGGGATCCGAAATATTGATCAACAAGCAAAAAGGTTTGTCGGCTTGCTTGGCGAGTCGAATTCCCTCGCGCGTCGATGTGCCGTAGCCCTTTGCGTCCTTGACTGGGTATTTTTGACCACTCGGATCGGTATCGAGCACTGCATCCCAGGCGTAGGGATAGTACGGTGTCGAATGCGATGCCTTTCCCCGGATTGCGGCGAAGTAACCTGCTTGTTTGGCGAGGTCACACAACACTGGATAGTCGGGGCTCACGTTCTGAACGAATCCTTCAACGCCGTTGGCGTGCGAAAACATCCCCGACCACATGATGTTTCGACCGGGCATGCAGTTACCAACCTGCACATGGGCGTGTTTGAAACGCAACGCCTGACGTGCGAACGCGTCGATACTAGGGGACGTCTCTGGTAACGGGCAACCAAAGGCACCGAGCGAATCCGCACTCATGTCGTCGACGGTCACAATCAAGAGATTTGGTTTCGCCGGTGACTGGGCCGACAGCGATGCGCAGACGAGAGTGATACTTGCCAGTGCGCAAAGAAAGGGACGAAGGAAGTTCATCAAAGCAGATCTAGGGGAAAGGAGTTAGAGAATCGTCAGGGGAGCGATTCGCGGTGGGCGGGAGAGGTGTCCATTGTAAAAGCTGAACCGCGAAAAAAAGTATCGATCTGGTCGATCACAGAAATTGCGCGTCACCCGTGAGCAGGGTATGGCAGGACAAGCCACGTCCACTCGCACACGCATTCTTCAGAACATTGTGCTAATGCAAGTCATGGTGGGATCGATACTTGCGGTCATCCCGCCGTCCCCTCCCCCGAGAAAAGGCGGTCGAATTTGGGTCCGCACCTCTATAATGAGCACGGGCGAATCCAGCTCTTTCTTCGCACCCATCGACGTTCTCTGTGGGAAGCCTACTCCGTCGTAGACGACCTCACAGTCGCGACGCATCCTTGCTGTGTGTGCAAGTCCGCGACGCAACACGTCCTATCCACTAGAGCCGGGCTAGGTCATGGTCATGTCAACCTCCGCAGATATTCTGCAGCTTTACTCCGAGTCGTACGAAAAAGAGAAACGCGTCACGCTTTCGCTGAAGGACTATCTCGAAGCGGCAAAGCACGATCCGTCTCTCTACTCCACAGCAGCCGAACGAATGATTCAGGCGATCGGGGAACCGAGCTTTGTCGATACCTCGAAGGATCCTCGTCTAGGCCGGATCTTCATGAATCGAACGGTCAAGACGTATCCGGCGTTCGACCAGTTCTACGGCCTTGAAGACTCCATCGAGCGTATCGTCGGCTATTTTCGTCACGCCGCGCAGGGATTGGAAGAACGTAAGCAGATCCTCTACTTGTTGGGCCCTGTGGGCGGAGGCAAGAGTTCGCTCGCTGATGCGTTAAAACGGCTGATGCAAACGCAACCGGTGCATGTACTGTGCGCGGACAATGAACTGAGTCCGATCTTCGAAAGCCCGCTCGCGCTTTTTGATCCAGAGGCAATGGGACATGCTCTGGAGGACGAATACGGCATTCCCCAACGCAGACTGACTGGGCACATGTCGCCGTGGGCACTCAAGCGATTGGACGAGTTCGGCGGAGACATTTCACGATTCTCTGTCGTGCGCCTTCTGCCCTCCGAACAACGACGTAATTGTGTGGCGAAAACGGAACCGGGTGATGAAAACAACCAGGACATTTCGTCGCTCGTGGGGAAGGTCGACATTCGAAAACTTGAACATTTTTCGCAGGATGATGCGGATGCCTACTCCTATGCGGGCGGACTGAATCGAACCACGCAAGGTCTGCTGGAGTTCGTCGAGATGTTCAAAGCACCCCTGAAGATGCTGCACCCGTTGCTCACCGCAACGCAGGACGGCACCTATGTGGGGACCGAAAATGTTGGCGCCATGCCCTACCAGGGAATCATCGTGGCCCACAGTAATGAGTCGGAGTGGGAGTCCTTCAAGGCGAATCGAAACAACGAAGCCTTTCTAGACCGAATCTGTGTGGTGAAGGTCCCATACTGTCTGCGCGTCACTGAAGAACGAATGATCTACGACAAACTCGTTCAAAACTCCAAGCTGGGGACGGCTCCTTGTGCGCCTGACACACTCGAGATGATGGCGAGATTCTCAGTTCTGACCCGCCTCAAAGAGCACGAAAACTCAAGCTTGCATTCCAAGATGCGAGTCTACGACGGCGAGTCACTCAAAGACACGGACCCCAAAGCACGAACGGTCCAAGAGTATCGCGATGCCGCCGGGGTTACCGAGGGTATGGACGGAATCTCGACGCGTTTCGCCTACAAGATCCTGTCCGAAACTTTCAACTTCGATACGGATGAAGTTGCCGCCGACCCAGTGCACCTGATGTATGTACTCGAGAAGGCGATTCGTCGCGAGCAGCTTCCCGAGGAGACAGAGCAGCGATACTTGGAATATGTCAAAGAAGACCTCGCGAAACGATACTCGGAGTTCATTGGCAATGAGATCCGCAAGGCCTATTTGGAGTCGTACCACAGCTACGGTCAAAATCTCTTTGACCGCTACATCGCGTATGCCGACGCCTGGATCGACGACCAGGACTACAAAGATCCGGACACGGGTCAATTGATGGATCGCGAAATTCTCAACGAGGAACTTGAGAAAATCGAACATCCCGCTGGAATCGGCAACGCCAAAGACTTCCGCTACGAAGTGGTGAAGTTCGCGCTACGAGCGCGAGCGAAAAACGACGGCAAGAATCCTCAGTGGACCTCCTATGAAAAGATTCGTGACGTCATCGAAAAGCGGATGTTCACGCAGATTGAAGAGTTGCTTCCGGTCATCAGTTTTGGGGCCAAGAAAGACAGTGAAGCTGAACAAAAGCACAACGAATTCGTCGACCGAATGACTCATCGCGGCTACACGCCTCGTCAAGTCAGGCGTCTGGTTGATTGGTACATGAGAGTGAGCAAATCTGGCTAAAGGAGTTGCAAGATGCACGTCATTGATCGCAGACAAAACCCAAAGTCAAAGAGTTTGGGAAATCGACAGCGGTTCGTTCGAC
Organism: Rubripirellula sp.; assembly: GCA_051010815.1. Lineage (GTDB taxonomy): Bacteria > Planctomycetota > Planctomycetia > Pirellulales > Pirellulaceae > Rubripirellula. Next base: position 11,451 of record JBPCVD010000708.1, on the reverse strand, counting down.
GCGTCAGAACGCACGTACGAGAAGCTGTCAAAGAAGCGATCAAACACCGCAAAGTCTCGGATCTCGCCGGTGGCGAACAAGTTTCCATCGACACCAAGGACATCAGAGAGCCGAGTTTTAGCGTGGACCCTCACCTTGGCGAACGGGATCAGGTTGTCCCAGGAAACCATGGCTTTCAACGTGGCGACCAAATCCGCAAACCCAGCGGTGGTAAGGGTCGAGGACAAAATGGAACGCCCGATGGTGACGGCCAAGATTCCTTTGTCTTCACGCTTTCGCAAGACGAGTTTCTTGACCTCTTCTTTGAGGATCTGGAACTCCCTAACCTTGCGAAACGCAAACTCAAAACCATGAAGACTTCGGCTCGAACGCGGGCCGGCTATGCCAACGACGGATCACCGAGTCGTTTGAACAAACGTGAAACCATGAGGCGCAGCTTGGCCCGCCGAATCGCGTTACGCCGTCCTCGATTCTCTGAAATTGAAGAGCTAGAGTCAGAAAAGAATCTCGCCGACTCAGAAGGCGATTCCGAGGAATCGGAGCGACTACGAATCCTGATTACGGATCTGCGTCGACGCATGCGGTCCGTCGCGTTTCTTGACGAGGTCGACCTTCGCTACAACCGCTTCGAAGTCGCGCCCCGCCAAACGACGCAAGCTGTCATGTTCTGCTTGATGGACACGTCTGCCTCCATGACCGAGTCGTTGAAAGACCTCGCGAAGCGTTTCTACATGTTGCTTCACCTGTTTCTTTCGCGGCATTACCGCGCCGTCGAAATCGTCTTCATTCGCCACACCTACACCGCGAGCGAAGTGGACGAAGATACCTTTTTTCATGGACTGGAAACCGGCGGCACGGTCGTCTCCTCTGCGCTCGAAGAAATGCACCGCATCATGCGGGAAAGATACCCAGTCGATGATTGGAATATCTACGCAGCGCAAGCATCCGACGGGCACAATTTCGATTACGACATGCCGCCGACTCTGGCCCTGCTCCAGGAGCAGATACTCCCCGCTTGCCAATACTATGCCTACATTCAAGTCGACGATGACGACCAAGCATTGAACGAGAGCGTGCTGTGGAAGGGCTACTCAACTCTCGATGAACAACACAAGCATTTTGCGAAGGCATCGGTTACGAGTCCCGAGCAAATCTATCCAGTATTCCACCGTCTCTTCGAACGCCATTCACGTTAGCGAGGGACCGGCGATCATGACTCTTTCCAGCTTGATGTATCGCGGATGCGACTGGAGCTTCGACCTACTTCGTCGCGCGCACGACGAAATCGAGCAAATCGCTCTCGATGAGCTTGAGCTGAACGTTTACCCCAATCAAATCGAGGTCATCACCAGCGAACAGATGCTCGACGCCTATGCCGCCGTCGGAATGCCTCAAATGTATTCACACTGGTCGTTTGGAAAGCGGTTCGCCCGTGAAGAGTTACTGTACCGTAAAGGCGCTCAGGCACTCGCGTATGAACTGGTAATCAATTCCAACCCATGTGTCTCTTATGTCATGGAAGAAAACACCATGACCATGCAAACTCTCGTCATCGCGCACGCCGCATTTGGACACAATCACTTCTTCAAAAACAATCACCTCTTTCAACAATGGACGCGCGCGGATCGAGTCCTGGATGAACTTACTTACGCGAAGGGTTTTCTCGCCGACTGCGAACAGCGTCATGGAGTACAAGCTGTCGAAACGATACTCGACTCGGCTCACGCCCTCATGCCTCAAGGTGTCGACCGTTACGCCCCACAGCACGCGTTTCGGAATAAAGAACTCGTCGAAAAGGAACGTGCCCGTGAGGCTTATCGGGAGTCGACCTTCAATGATTTGTGGCGAACTTTGCCGAGTGCTTCAGCGGAACCAGCCTCCTCGCAGCCGGACTCGGAATTGGCAACGACATTGAATTTGCCGGAGGAAAACCTGCTGACGTTTCTGGCCGAGAACGCACCCAAGCTTCAAGACTGGCAACGCGAGATTCTGCGGATTGTGCAGCGGATGTCGCAGTATTTTTATCCACAGCAACAAACGAAGCTGATGAACGAAGGCTGCGCCACATTCGTGCACTATGAAATCATGAATCGCTTGTACGAGCTCGGGCGCGTCGATGACGCTGCGATGCTGGAGTTTCTTCACATGCATGCTGCGGTCATCGCTCAACCTGACTTCGATGATCGCCGATTCGGCGGGCTGAACCCATACGCACTCGGATTCGCAATGATGCGTGATATTCAGCGAATCTGCCAGAACCCGAGCGCGGAGGACTCCGATTGGTTTCCTGAGATTGCGGGCAACAATCGTGCGATGGAAACCCTACGTGACGCGTGGGCAGAATATCGCGATGAGAGCTTTATCCTTCAGTACCTAAGCCCGCACTTGATTCGCGAGATGCGATTATTCGCGGTCCACGACGATTCGTCCGCACCCTATTGGTCGGTGGACGAGATTCACGATGAAGCGGGGTATCGGGAAATACGGCGTCGCCTGGCGATGCAATATGATCTGTCGAGCAGTGTTCCCGCGATCGAGGTTACCGATGCCGACCTCCAAGGCAATCGGCGACTTGTCCTGACTCATCGCGTGCAAGGCAGCCGCCTGCTCGACAAAAACGAATGCAACCGGACGCTTCGTCACGTCGCAAACTTATGGGGATACCGAGTCAAGCTTCGAGAGCTAGACTGCGACTCGAATGCAACCCTTAGCGAGTACGACGTCGTCGCGATGCCCTAGAACATCCATACGATGATCCGGGATGACGACTAGTGATCGTAGTGAGGTATCTCACGACCGTCCACGGAGGCTTGTGCGCGATGGATTTCAATATCCATCTCGTAGTGAAATAGATGGACCGAACCATCTGCCATCGCCGCATTCCAGCCGGCGGGATGTGCGCTTCCAAAGTCGTGACAGACCAGACAATTATTGACCGAATCGATTTGTGGCTGTCTCGCCGCGTAGCGTACGTAAGAGTGCGTTGACACCCGAGTGTCAGTCCACCCTACAATCGGCGCGCGATCGCCGAAACAGTCGCCGGTCGTGTAACGCAGCGAATCCATCGCCTTCTCTCCCACCAAGTACGTGTGGCTGAGGCCATCAAAGACGCGATTCAGCTTCACGCGTTTGCCCAACACCCAAGCGCCGTCGTACTGATTCGTAATGATGCGATGGTCGGTGTCAGAGACCAAGGCTGGCCCGCCGTTCATGGCGTAGTCGGTTCGGGCACCATGCGATCCGTACCGATCGCTATAAGGTTCCATCAAGGGATAGGGATCCGCGTCACGCCGTGTCGGGCAATGCAGCGTCGACACCGGTGCGCGAACGACCTGCTCCACGTCTGGCGAAGGTACGAGGGCGATGCGTTCCGCCAACCGGCTAAGTGATCCAGCCAGCTGCACCTGTTCCATGAAACTCAATGTTTGTGTGATCCAGGTGCCTCCCGAATAGCCGCGATTGAGCGTGCGGTCGAGCCGATAATCGACGAACAATGGTTCACGTTCCCCAGCATATCCGGGCAACTCTTTGAACGTCGATTCGTAGTTATGGCAGGCCAAAGCAACCTGGCGAATGTTATTTCGACACTGCGTCTGCCGCGCCGCCTCTCGGACGGCCTGTACCGCAGGAAGCAGCAGGCCGATCAGGATGCCAATGATCGCGAGAACAACGAGCAATTCGACCAGCGTAAATGCGTTTCGGGCCGGAGTTGGATGGAACGTCACAACGACCTCGGCAGGAGATGAGACTCGATCGGAAGAGATCCTGTTTTTAGCGGAGCCGAAGGCACCACGTCAAATCTCAACCCGATTTGCAATGAATGACGCAGCCGGTTTCGGCTCATCGCACCCAAAACTGCAGCACCTCGGCCACCTGTTCGGCCTCCAAAGCCTCATGTGCGAGCAATTCGTCGGCCAGCGCGGCTATGGCGGCCCAGCAGGTATCCGCCTTGATGGACGAGTGGAGCTCACGAATCAACTGCTCCAACAATCGCGTTCGACGCTTCGGATCCGCCGCTATCACCTCGGCGGTTGACCAGGCGCGTTCCCAATCATCTTTCCATGGACCGTAGGCAGCCGGGTGCAGCGGTTCATCCCGGTACACCATCTCGGCAACGGGTCCCGCCAAAATCGTCAGAATCTCACGTTTTCGCTGCCAATCCGAGTTGGCGTCGACGCGTCCCCAGTTGATTCTGCAATCGCCAAACCGGGCCGGAAGCCAATCATCTTCCTCACCACCCAATTGCATCCCGTCGATGGATCCGCCGAGCGCATATCCGATCACGGCGTGCCCTGCCTCGTGGTAGGCCGTCAATGTTTCATCGTCATTCAAAATCCGAAAACCTGTGTTAGACTGCTTCCGCGGCACAGCATATACGAATCACCCTCCCAGCCGACTAGATCTTTCCCTCCCAGGAAATTCCAACAAGATGAAAGCCCTGTTGCTAACCGAATACAAGAACATGCAAGTCGCCGAAGTCGAGGAGCCTGAAGTGGGTCCCGACGACGTCTTGGTGCAAGTCGAAGCTTGTGGGATTTGCGGCAGCGACATTCACGGATACGACGGCAGCACGGGTCGACGGATTCCACCTTTGGTCATGGGCCACGAAGCAGCGGGAATCGTTGTGGGAACCGGTTCGAATGTGAACGACATGCCGGAAGGAACCCGTGTCACATTTGATTCGATGGTCTCCTGTGGCACATGTGATTTCTGCCGCGACGGAACCGGCAACCTTTGCGATAACCGGATGGTGCTAGGCGTTTCCTGCGGTGAGTATCGACGACACGGTGCCTTTGCTGAGCGCATCAGCGTGCCGCGCCGAATCGTCTATCGCTTGCCAGAAACCCTTCCCTTTGAAGAAGCCGCACTCGTGGAAGCGGTCTCGGTGGCGGTGCATGCCACAAACGTCACTCCTATCACGCTCGGTGATACGGCGGTCGTGGTGGGCGCAGGCATGATCGGACTGCTCACATTGCAAGCCGCAAGGGCCGCCGGTGCAACGCGAATTATCGCTGTCGATCTGAATGACAAACGTCTGCAAGTCGCGAAGGAACTGGGGGCCGATGACGTCATTCGTGGCGACCAATGCAATGCTGCCGAAACCATTGTGAAGATGACGGAAGGGCGTGGAGCGGACGTCGCCTTCGAAGTTGTGGGGGCAACTCCAACCATCAATACGGCGATCGAATCTGTTCGTAAGGGTGGAAACGTGACATTGGTTGGCAATGTATCTCCGACTATCGAATTGCCGCTTCAGTCAGTCGTCACTCGAGAGATCTCGCTGCACGGAACCTGTGGATGCAACGGAGAGTACCCGCAATGCATTGACTTGATGAACCGTGGCGTGATCAACGTGAAACCTTTGATCACGGCAAAGATCGCTCTTGGCGATGGCCCCCAATGGTTCGAACGACTGCACGCAGGCGATGCCGATCAAATGAAAGTGGTCGTCCGACCTCAGGCTTAGTCGATCACTTTGATGCGTCGAGCGGCCGGTGCTTCTTGACCATGACGACGTTGCTGTAGTCTGATTGAAACATCACGTCATCCATGAAGCTGGTCATCAACATCAGCCCACGACACTGTTCCAACTCAAAAGACTCAGGTGTGCCCGGCGCTGGCGTCATCCGAGTCATCCGGCCTGGGCCGTCGTGAGCGATCAATAACCGTGTGTCCTTGTCCCCGACCGACACCTTCAACTCAACCCTTCGATTGCAATACGGTGGCTCGTCAGCGCGATTCTTCAGTTCCGCGCCGCCACTTTCATCGCCGGACAACATTCGACTGACGAACGTATCCTCGTCCTTCAACTCCAGGTTGCCGTAACACATCGCGTTGAATAGTGCGCTAGCCAGTGCCGTACCCACGCGAATCCGTTCCACCGTTTTCAAACTCGTTGCCGCTGCCAATGTCTGTTCGAGATACAGCACGGCGGGCTCGATGGCCGGCACATGATTCTCGAGCGTCATGCTGAATTCAGGGCGATACATGAAACCTGTGAACTGCTGAAAGATCGCGTTGACCTCCGCCATGCCAAGCGTTTGACGTACGACGTGCGTCAATAGTTTCTGCAGCGAATTCTTGGGAACGAAGTTGGCCGCACCGAGTGCCAATGCATCCACAGCGAGACTCTCGGACCCTCTTGCCGTCACCACCACGGAAGGCAAGGTGGGAAAACTTTCCGCCAGTTCCTGGACGAGCTCCTGACCGTTCACGTTCGGCATTCTCAGATCGGTTACGACCAGATCTGGGCAGGACTCTTCGATCGCCTCCAACGCTTGACGTCCATCTCCAACACAATGCACACGATGGGCGTCATCCTCCAAAAGGGATCGGATGAGCGCCGTGTGGGTCGGGCTATCTTCGGCTAGGAGAATCGACGCCATCGAAATCGATTTCTGTTTTGCTCGTGAACGCTGCGTTGCAAGTATGATTATCAATCCTCAGTTTTACATCATCGGGCCGGGCCGGTGGAGTCTCGGGACCGCTTTTGGCGGGACTCATGACTTTCCTTATGCTGTTCCACGATTTAGAGGACCACATCGCATGCGACTTCCATTCCATTTCCACTGGATCGTCGCTGCGAGCTTGATTGCCTTCGGCGAAACGACCCAAGCGGACGGACCAAGCGACAATCTCGCCGACCAAGTCCGTCCCATTCCTCCCGTTGGAATGGAAATCGACGTTGCAACGCGTGATGCGCTGACGTGGAGATGCAAGGCGATCCGTACTCAATGGGATGTGTTGCTCCAAGCTGCGACAAACACGGGAGCAGTGCCGAGGCTTCGCTCACTGGAAGCCGAAATCCTTGTTTTCCCGCGTGCTGTGGAACTCGCACTCGAGTTCAATCAATTCTATAGGGCGAGAGATCTTGAACTCGCCTCGAAGTTGCTGGACGAATCATCCCGACGACTGCAAACCGCAAGCGATGGAGGAGACTGGGCCGAAGTCGTTGGTGTTGACGATGGCAAGACGCAACAACTCGTTGTGGGTGGTTTCCGATCATCGATCGACGGATCTTTCCAACCCTACGGCCTCGTCGTTCCACAGGGTTTCGAACCGGGCGACAAGCGTCCGCGTCGTTTAGATCTTTGGTTTCATGGACGTGGCGAAACCCTTAGCGAGGTTGCGTTTCTTTCAAAGCAACAGGTCGATGCCGGACAGTACACACCAAGCGACACCTTCGTCCTACATCCCTATGGACGTTACAGCAACGCCTTTAAATTCGCCGGAGAGATCGATGTACTGGAATCCCTTGACTATGTTCGCGACCGACTCCCGGTCGACGTGAATCGCACCAGCGTCCGAGGTTTTTCAATGGGGGGCGCTGCATGTTGGCAGTTCGCGACCCACTACAGTGATCATTGGTTCGCGGCCAACCCAGGCGCCGGCTTCTCTGAGACGCCCGAGTTTCTTCGGTTCTTTCAGAATGAACCAGTCCGTGAGACGATGCCCGACTATCAACAAACCATGTGGCAACTCTACGACTGCCCCGTTTGGGCAGAGAATCTGGTGCAGTGTCCTACGATTGCGTACAGCGGCGAAGTCGATCGGCAGAAGCAAGCCGCGGATGTCATGGAATCAACGCTGAAAGAGTTGGGCATCGATCTCGTCCATGTCATAGGACCGGACACCGCACATAAGATTCGCGCTGAATCAAAAATCGAAATTGAATCTCGAATGGCCTCGTTAGCGGAAGCGGCACCCGCCCGGCTCCCCAGTCATGTCGACTTTACTACGGTCACGCTCCGCTATCATCAGATGCATTGGGTTGATGTAACGGGACTCAAATGCCATTGGAAACCTGCACACGTTGTCGCAACGGTGGAGGGTTCCACCATTCGCGTCACCACCGAAAACGTTGACCGTCTGCGTCTCTCGTTTCCTTCCGGGCAGTGGCCAGGCCCCACGCAAGGACCCATCACGGTCAAAATTGATGGGACGACTCTGACCGGCCCCCTGGTCATGTCGGATCGGTCCTGGGAGTGGGAAGTGTCGCTTCACTCCGACGCATGGAAGCCCGCCGAACCGCTGCGTAGTATTCGCAAACGACCTGGTTTGCAGGGGCCAATTGACGACGCATTCATGAGCTCCTTTGTCTTTGTTCTTCCCACGGGCGAGTCGAAAGACGCGGTCGTCCAAGAATGGGTTGCCAGCGAATCGGAGCACGCCATGCTGCATTGGCGCCAACATTTCCGGGGCGACATCCGCCGTGTACACGATTCAGACATTCGTGACGAACAGATCGCTTCGTCCAACTTAATCCTGTTTGGTGACCCCGATTCCAACGCGTACCTGGCTCGAATCAAAGACCTACTTCCCGTGACGTGGGGCGATGACAAGATCTCTTTGGGTTCCAACTCGGTCCCTAGCGGTGGGCATGTTCCCGCATTGATTTTCCCGAATCCGCTCAATCCGGATCGTTACATCGTGATCAATAGTGGATTCACGTTTCGTGAATACGACTATTTGAATAATGCAAGGCAGACGCCCAAGTTGCCCGATTGGGCGCTGATCGACGTCCGCGAAGGCGCGACATACCAGTTGCCGGGAGTTGTCAAGGAAGCAGGTTTCTTTGACGAGGAATGGAAGCCGTAACAACCACATCGATGAGAATCCTATTCCTTCATGGTTGGCAGAGCGTGGTTGGTGGACGCAAACCAAGCTTCCTGATTGATCTCGGCCACGAAGTGGCGAATCCAGCATTGGACCACAATGACTTCGATCGAGCCTTGGCCACAAGTCAATCGACATTCGATCGATTTGAACCACAGGTAATCGTCGGCTCCTCACGTGGTGCCGCGCTCGCGATGAATCTCGACGCGGGGAATACCCCGCTCGTCTTGCTGTGTCCGGCGTGGAAGAAGTGGGGACGCGCCACAAATGTTCCGTTATCGACTTACGTACTTCATTCGCGTCAGGATGAAGTGATCCCTTATCACGACTCGGATGAGTTGGTGACTTCGAGCCGCTTGCGACCAGAGCAATTTGTCACCACCGGGAAGGACCATCGGTTAGCCGATCCCGAATCCCTCAACGCCATGCTGAAGGCGTGTGAGTCCTCGTCGGTTTGAAGCGCCGCGAATTCGGCCCTACGACTAGGCGACGTGGCACGCCGCGCGCAAGGACGGTTCCGCAACGTACCCGGCAGGAGGTTGCCGGACACACTTTGCGTCTGCCGGCGTGGCTTCTTCCCATTCTTTGACCGGGTGAACGTCTTCGACTCGATTCGAGCCTGCGTTCTGCTCAAGGAGTTCTCCGCGAGCTTTGATGAAATCCGCAATGGGACGCGCTTGCCCTCGTCGCTCTGCCAGACGAACGGCGCGACGAAGCGCCGCTAATCGCTCGATGGAGACAGCCGCCACCTGACGCGCCAAACCGCGATCCTTTGATGACACCAATTCGGCCATCGCAGCAACTTCCGCCTCCAACTTGAGCAGGTCATCAATCAAACGCTGTGCAAACAACTGAGCGTCGTCATTCCCCGCTTCACCATCGACTTCGCACGGTGACTCGACAGGTGACTTCTGGGATCCCTCGTCGGGCAACGTCGACTCATCCGCCCCCGTTTTCGTCACCATCTCGCTACGATCGACCTTAATCGTGCGAGGTGCCTCGATCCCCAGCTGGACCTTTGATTTCTTCAGTTGCATGACCCGCACAACAACATTCAGCTCGGGGAACTCTATCGACTCCCCCTGTTTTCTGGACAAAACCAACATTCCTCGATCCTCCTGGTTTTAGACTCCGTGTCCCTCTCCAGAGTGTACCGACGACCACAACTAAACACAAGTACAGTATTCCGAGAATTGAGAAATCACGCGTTGCGGATGATCTCGGCAACCCTGTTCTCCAGCCACAGCCTCTATGGGTGACGTTCAAACCAATCCATCGTCGCCGCTCCGATCCCCTCATGATCTCCATCGAAGATGGTCAAGCGGGCCCTTCCGGCCCTCCTTCTGAGAAAGTGCTCACGCCCGAATGATTCATCGAATCCGACATCTCCCGTCTGGGGATTTAGCAATCTTCCCTCCGGAACCGATAGCTGCGCGATCTCACTTTCCGTCACCACTTGATCGCCACGCGCCTGGGCGATTTCATTGAAGGCCTCGATCGAGTGCCAGATCGGTACGCTCCCGTCGTGACCATCACGTATCCCCGCTGAAATGTCGATCGCGACCTCTCGCGCCCCCGCCAAAAAATCGCGAGGACTGCGAGATGCGTACTGGTCATCGATCTGCTGTGAATCACCCGGTGCACCGCCACAGCATTTCTCCATCATGTTCCCGTACTTGGAGCCTTGGTGTTTTTCATACCAGCGTGCCAGATCACTGATTCCGACCCACGCACTCGCGGCTTTCCATCGATTGGGAAAGCGCGCCGACATCAGCATGGTCATATGGCCTCCCCCGGACGTGCCCGTCAGGTAGAGACGTTTGCTGTCGACGGGATACTGCGAGACGACGGAATCAATCGCGTCCAGAATGTCCTGTTGCGCCAGCGGTGATCCACACGCATCGGGGCGCTGGTTTATGCCTCGAAAGTTAGGAAACAGGTAGATCCAACCGCGGTCATGAACCAACCGCTCCAACACGTTTCGTTGCGTCAGATCAGCACTCCAAGAATGTAGGCTGACGACCATCGGAGTCGAATCATCCATCTTAGCGGGCAGAATCAAGATCGCTTCTTGCTCGGTCTGATCCGCTGTGCTTTGAAACCGGATTCGCTTTCGCTCAAGCGGATCGGTGACATCACCCAACATTATCTTGAGCTTCCGAACGACCTTCGGCTGCTCATTCCAAACGTTGTTTGTTTCGCTTGGATCTCGGTCCACCTCATAGAGTTGCCCCGCGGGACTGCGCGGCGCAGGTTGAATCCGACGAGGACGCGAAAAGCCGCCCGACCCGCGTTGTGGGATCATCTTCCAATCGCCGACGCGAATGGCGAAATCACCTCGGAGTGAATGGTGAATTCCAATGTCCCGGATCGGTTGCGTGCCGCCACGTAACAACGCACCGAAATCGCGGCTATCCTCCGCCGCATCTTGCGGGAGTGGTTCGTTGAGCAGTCCGGACAGTGTCGATAGCACGTCGTTCAATTCGACATATTGATCGCATACTTGGTCTGCCTTGACGACGGCTGGATACCGAACAACGAAGGGGACACGGTGTCCGCCCTCCCATATATCGGCTTTCGTACCGCGGAAGTGCGCGTTGCTCTGATGCCCCAACTGCCTTGTATACGTCGCCCTAGGTGTCGGCTGGTAGTGCTCAACGTCATCGCGTTCCTCGGGATCCCAGGCGTGCCACAAGCCACCATTGTCGGAGGAGAAGACCACAACGGTATTCTCTTCCGCCCCGATCTCTTCGATCGCACCCAAAATCGCCCCCACGCAATCGTCTGTTTCCGCGACGAAGTCGCCATAAGTACCCGCGTCGCTCGATCCTCGAA
>JBPCVD010000707.1:0-2677 GCA_051010815.1 Rubripirellula sp. | reverse complement strand
GTGGCGCTCAACACGAATTCACAACCATCCCGGGCGTCCTGGAGGATGTCACCGAGATCGTCTTGAACGTGAAGAGCATCGTCGTTCGCAACCACAGCGAAGCGACTCGTGTGATCACGATCGAAAGCGATAAGGCTGGCGTCATCACGGGTGCGGATGTCCAAACCGACTCGGATGTCGAGGTCATCAACAAAGATCACGTGATCGCGACACTGACCGACGACATTCCATTCATGATGGAAATGGTTGTTGAGAATGGTCGTGGCTATGTTCCAAGTACGGAGCACAGCAGCGTTGATCATGAGATTGGAATCATTCCCGTCGATGCGGTATTCAGCCCCATCACGCGTGTCCGTTACGAAGTCGAAGCGACTCGTGTCGGTCAAAAGACAAACTACGATAAGCTGAATCTGGAGATCTGGACCGATGGTTCGATCAACCCAGAGATGGCTTTGGTGGAATCGGCAAAGATCCTTCGAAAGCACCTGAACCCTTTCGTTCAGTACCGCGAGCTTGGTCCGAGTATCTTCTCGGCCGCACGTGGCGGTGCTGGATCGCCGGAAGCCCAGCTGGAAGCGAAGCTAAACATGACGTTGGCCGACTTGCGATTGTCGGTTCGTGCCAACAACTGCCTTGAAAGCGAAAACATTCAGACTGTCCGCGATTTAGTTCAGCGAACAGAAGATGCGCTCTTGGAAGTGCGTAATTTTGGCGACACGACCTTGAACGAGGTTCGTGAGAAGCTTTCACAATACGGACTACACCTTGGTATGCGAGTCCCGAACCAACCGCTTTTCTAAGCCGTTCGTGATCGTAAGTATCCCATCCCCACGACATAATTTTTGACGGACTTGATGCCATGCGTCACCGACGACGAGGCCGCACACTCGGACGAAGCCCGAGCCATCGCAAAGCGATGCTAAAAAACCTTGCCAGCGCTCTGTTCCTAACCGAGCGTGACGCAACCTATGACGAGAATGCACCGAAAGTTGCGGGTCGAATCACGACCACGCTTCACAAGGCGAAAGAGGTCCGACCTCTCGTTGAGAAGTGCATCACGATCGCCAAGAAATCGATCCCCGCCGCTGAGGAAGCTCGCAAGCTTGAGTCTTCCGCAGAGCGTGGTAGCGATGCTTGGAAGAAATGGCGTCAAAGCGACGATTGGCAGAAGTGGGCAAACGCTCGCGCACCAGTCGTGACGGCGCGACGCCGAGTCATTCAGCTGATCGGCGACAAAGAAGCTGCCAAGATTTTGTTTGATTCGATTGCCGATCGTTTTGTCGATCGCCCCGGTGGTTACACGCGTATCCTTCGTTTGGCCACGCCTCGGCTGGGTGATGCCGGTGAACGTGCGATCCTTGAGTTGGTCGGAAAGAACGATCGCGTGAAGCGTGCCGCCGAGCGACCTGCATTCGAAAGCGATGATGCTTCGGATGAGGAAGAGTCCGAAGCTGTCGCGACCGCTGAGTCGAGCGACGATGACGAGAAAGAATCGAGCGAAGACTGATTCATCGCTCGAGATTCAATCCATCGAAACCACGCGGTACGCCGCGTGGTTTTTTTGTGTCCGAATCCTTGCAGACCACGACATGCGATGGATGATGTGTTCGCCAACTCACCGCATGTCAGGAATCGCGTCGCGGTCTCTTTTCAGGTTCGCATCCCCTGAGCGCGGCGCCAGGACTGCCCCTGCGCCTCGATCCCGACCTCCTCGTTCAACCGCTGCCATGCTTCTGAAACCTCCTTCAGAGCGTCAGCCGGTGTCGCTACACCATCCAATGCTCGGAGCACCTGCTCATCGAGCACCGCGTAGTAGTCGGCACCTCGGAGCAATTGAAGCGTCGGCACCGTCAGCGGCGACTGCAATCGAGTTGCCAGCCACTGATCGTAGAGGGCGGCATCGCCACTGGCAGGAGCCTTCCCACGGAGTTCATTCATTGCGGGAACTTGCATTCGTACATTTTGGCTCCCCTCACCTCCGCTCATCCAATCCATGAACCGCTTGGCGACAGCGGTCTGGCGACAGTTGGCCGACAGCGAGAGAACGGGGGAGAAAGGATCGAGCAACACCTTGGACAATTCGCTCGCCCCTGGAAGGTCAAAGACCTGGATTTCGCCGGTTGCCGCAGATCGGGGCTCCGGCAATCCGATCCCGCCTTTCAACTCGCCGCTAGCGACGGCTTTCCAAATCTGTCCAGGCGTCTGATGCTTCTGTTCGTACCGATCATGGGTCTGCACCATTTGTGTGAGCGCGGCGACATACGGCTCGCTCGCGACCAACGGCTCCAACCCGTCCCGACTGAACAGCCATTTCCGAGCGTCCATGGCGCGCCAGAGAAACATCGCCCCAGCCCACCCCTTGGCCGTTGGTTCGGCGGCAGCCCCCTTCCACTGATCGGCCACAACTTGATCGTAAGCAGCCCAAGATTCGGGCGTCTCGAGTGTCTCTGCCGATATCAATGCGGGCAGCGAGCATCCTAGGGGTAGGGCAAAGGTCTTGCCGGCAAACCGGGCACCTGCGTTTCTTGCGGCAGGAAACAGCGTGCCGTTTTCCGAATCAATCGTGGTCAGTGCGTCGTCCGAAATCTCAACGACAAGTTGGTTCTGCGAAGCTGTCCCGACCAGCAGGAGCGGGTAGATCATCACATCGGCTTTCCTAGCCCCTTCCGTCAGCTCT
>JBPCVD010000706.1:0-6319 GCA_051010815.1 Rubripirellula sp. | reverse complement strand
GCGCTGGTTATCCCAAAGAGCTTGAGCCCCCACACAACATGACGATGACCGTCACGGGAACCGGGATGCTTTGGGTCGGTTGGTTCGGATTCAATGCCGGAAGTGCATTGGGTGCCAACGGAGACGCCGCCATGGCGTTGTTCGTGACGCACATTTCGGCTTCCGTCGCCACCCTCGTGTGGCTTGCGATCGAATGGATCAAACTAGGGAAGCCAAGCGTCTTGGGTGCAGCAACAGGCTCCATCGCAGGACTCGCCGCTATCACCCCCGCATCTGGTTATGTCGGCCCCATTGGTGCCTTGGTCATCGGAACCTCGTCGGCAATCGTTTGTTATGCGTTCGCCACGAAAATCAAGCAGAAGCTTCGCTACGATGACTCGTTGGACGTGTTCGGCGTGCACGGAGTCGGCGGCTTCCTGGGCACCATTCTGTGTGGTGTTTTTGCCTCGTCGCTGTTCGGCGGCAACAGCAATGGTGAAGCTAGCTACAGCATTGCCAGCCATCTCATGACGCAGCTATTGGGAGCAGGCTCCGCCGCGATCTACACCATCGTGGCGACCGTCGCGATCTTGAAAGTCACCGATATATGCGTCGGACTTCGCGTCGATTCGACCACGGAGACCCTTGGACTCGACATCGCAGAACACGAAGAACGCGGTTACATCCTGCACTAATTCTTTCGTGCAAGAGACCGCAGAAGTCATCGCCACTGCGGCGCAGGCGACCATCGCTTGCGCCGCGGCCTATCTTCGGCCCTCGATTCGAACCAACGTCTCGCTCTGAATCGATTCGCAGACTCGGAGCTTAAGGCCGGTTTTGCAGAAGCCCGGCAATCGACCACACGAATCCGAAGCTGCGCTGCGACCCAAACCTGCTCTGCGAAACCGAAGCTTCACTGGGGATCACTTTCCACCAGACGTGGAGATCACCGGTGCCGGGTCCGTCGAAGACTTCATGACACGGTCCACGTGCTCTCCCAGGAAACGACCAAGTGCATCGGCGCCGGTGCCACCGAAATGTACGTTCTGGTTTGACCACCACTCCGCGTACAGGTCCCCGTCCCGTACAAATTGCCACTGATCACAGATTGAGATCTCTGGATGTCGATTCATGACTTCCAGCGCCCAGGGATTGAGATACTTTTTCATGACCCCAGCCTTGCGTCCGGGTGCATTGCTTTTCATGGCATTGCTTCCCGGGACTAGATCGCCAGCAGCTGGGAAACCATTGGGCACGGGACAAGTGGTAACCCAGACCAACTTGGCCCCAGTCTTCTCCAATTCGCCTACCATCTTTTCCAGGTCACGTTGGTAAGTTGCTTTGTCCTTCCCCACATCCCAGTGACCATGATTGAAACTGATCACATCCCAGTGACGATTCGGTTGATCATAGGCACCTAGCCAATTGACAATGTTCTTGGATCCGTTTGCCGCAGAGCCACAATTGGTCGGCGGGTGGTGCAGATTGAAACGCGTTGCCAACGTATCACGTAGCCCCCGACTGTAATTCCCAGAGATTGAATCTCCGATGAAGAGGTATCGCAACTTGTCGGGATCGTCGAGCGCCACCTGGTCGCCAATTGGCAACAGATGAATCTCATCTGCGACCATCACATCGCCGTCCTTTCGACCCAAAACAGTCGCGTGATTGACAAAGGGCTTGCAATCGTCGACATCCAGCAGATTGTAAAGCAGCGCTGTCGTTTGCCCGCCATTCCGCATCGATAGTTCGTAGTTCTTACCACGAATGAATAGTGTGCGAGGATTCGTACTGGGATTCCAACGCCCCATGAATCGGGGATCGCTCTCAGTCGCGAACTGTTCCTTAGGCGTCCCAGCATCGAAAATGAGTTTCAAGCCGCGTTCCGATAGCCAACCCTCCTCGTTCAACTGGCGCAACTCGGTTTCGAACTGGCGCCCGCTGCGCGACGTCTTGATCGCCGCGACGGACCCTGCGGGAATCGCAAAGGTGACGATTTCTTTGGACGAATGAATGGGATAGTTCAGATGGTCCGCCTTCAGCCCACGCAGCAGTCGCGTGTTCGCTATCAACGCCACCTTTGTCTTCGAAGTCCACTGAACCTCAAACTGTCCTTGATCGTTGCGGACATACATTCCGTCCTGGTCACGGGGGATCACCAATCCGCTCACTTCGATTGCAGAAATCGCACCCATCGATGCGATCGCAAACACAAGGGACAGCAAACCGATTGAAAATCGACTCAGTGAATTCGTCAACCTTTCATCTCCGCTGGCCAATGTGAGTCGCTCGTGCTCGCCCGTCTCCTTCAAGCCGTTGTTCAAAGAAGTGAATGAGCTTGGGCCGTCTACTGTTGAAGTGGGGACCGATAACAGACAAGAACTATACCGCGGTCGCACAATTTCAATTCACTAAATGCTGCGTAGGACAGCCAACATCTGAACGTCAAAAAACGGGTCGTATTTTAGTTCGACGACGGAAGGGTCGTCTCTTTCCAGCGATCAATCTGGGACCGCATGGATTGTGCTCGCTGTGGAAACTCGCTCACGACGTTTCTTCGTTCCTCGACATCATCCGTCAAACGATACAGCTGAACGTCGTCCTGCTTTACGATCATCTTCCATGGGCCATCACGCATCGCGGTCCCGAGTTTCGGTTCATATCCGAAGAAGACTTTGCGTGGAGGGAGAGATTTTCCCGTCAACAACACTTCCGCGATACTGATCCCGTCCTTCGGTTTGGCAGCGGAGACCTTGGATCCGGCGAGCTCAGCAAACGTCGGCAAGAGATCCATTGCAACCACCAGTGAATCGTTCTTCGTGCCTGCACCAATCTTGCCGGGCCAACGCGCAATCGCAGGCACGCGGTGTCCACCTTCGTAATGGCTGAACTTGCCGCCTCGGAATGGTTGGTTCGATCCTGCGCCGATTGCCCCGTTGTCGGAAAAAAAGAAGACCAGCGTTCGATCGTCGAGGTCAGCCTGATCCAGAGCGTGCAGAATCTGACCAATGCCATCATCCATCTCCTCAAGCATCACCTTGTACTTAGGACGAATGCGTTCGCGGCTCCAACGTTTTTCTTTAGGAACCGGCTCGCGATTCTCGGGAGTGTCGTCGGGGGTTTGAAAAGGTAGATGAACCGCTTCATGCGATACGTACAAAAAGAAGGCTTCTTCCTTGTTGTCTTCAATGAACTTGACAGCGTTCTGCGTGATCAGGTGAGTCGAGTATCCCTTTTGTGGTTCGATTTCCAAGTTGTGGTGCCACTTACGTTCGTGCGTGTGGTAATCCACATATCCATCCAAGTAGCCTCGAAAATCATCGAATCCAAAATGCACTGGATTGTTGGCTTTTTGTGGGCCAAGATGCCATTTCCCGTAAAGCGCGGTGCGGTACCCAACTTGTTTCATGACATCGGCAATCGTCTCTTCGATCGGATCAAGCGGCGGCGTATCGAGATGCCTGGCAACCACGTCAACGATTCCGACGCGCTGCTGATAACGCCCAGTTAGAAATGCGGCACGCGTCGGGCTGCAAACGGAACTATTGGTGTGAAAGTCCGTAAAGGTGAGCCCCTCATCGGCCAAACGCTGCAGATTCGGAGTCTCAACCCAACCGCCATACACGCTCGTGTCCCCGTATCCGAGGTCATCGGCCAGAATGACGACGACGTTGGGGCGTTCAGTCGTCGGCGGCGTGACCAACTTCACTTCGTCTGCCATCAGGCCGGAACCTACTAGCGCGACGGTAAGAAGAACGATGAGTCTCATCGGGATCCTGATTAGATTTCGGGAACGACTCGAAGCAACAACGCTTCGTCAAAACCACATCGTGCGATAACGCGAAGGACAACGGGTAGTCTCAATTCGTCATACATGATGGAAAGTCCACCTACCAAAAGTAAACATTCGCGGGCCGATTCGGACCGAACGACCGCGCCAACCGCAGCTCTGTCTTGAGACTATCGTTTACTCATGACCGGAGCCAAATAGATGTTCTTGTACTTCACCGCAGTGTGATCTCCTTGCAGATAGATCGGGCCGGGTGCCGCAGGGTCGGTGTAAATGGCACCTGCGGTCGGCCCAACCACCGGCTGATTGTCGATCACTTTGACGCCGTTCAAGACCACGGTGACATGTCGATCGACGAGAGTGATGTCGTAGGTTTGCCACTGCCCGCCCGGATTGCCGGCGTTCGTCTCCGGCGCGATCTGACCAAAGATTGCGCCAACACCCTGCAGTCCCTGCATTCGACTGTCACGGTCCACCACTTGGGCCTCGTACATGCCACGTAAGTAGATGCCGCTATTGCGGGCCTCGTCGACCAGGAATTCGATGTGCAACCAAAAGTCTTCGAACTCTGCTTCGGTACGCAAGTTGGCGTGTGCCCCTGTGGCGCTGAAGTCCGTCTTCGGAGTGGTGTTGACCAACATTCCATCTTCGGCGCTCCATCCATTGATCTTGTCTGTTTCATAGGGGCGCCAACCGGTCATGTCCTTTCCATTGAAGAGCGCTGTCGGTTGACCAAAACAAACTTTCGAAAGGTCTGGAGGTGACGTCGGCATCGGGGGGATCCGCTTGCCGGTGAACGGAATCTGCTTTCCTTCACTACCGTCACTGGGCGTTCGAACCAGCATGCCATCTAGCTTGCCTTGATTGATCCCTACTGTGACCGTTTGCGCTGTAAATTCTTTGCTTCCCTTCGACTTCCGCAATGGCCTCAGTGAAAACTTGATCTGATCGTCAACGACCTGGGTAACTTCATAGGGTCCCTGCGGGCCGACATAAACTCGCATGTGAACGAGCGGTCGCCCCTCTTGTTCGAAGATGCTCATCCAGGCCGGGTCGCCCGACTCCAGCTGCAACGTCCAGTCCCCCATCAGTTCCGTTGGCACTTTCCCCATCAACCCCGGCTTCGAATCACCCGGCTTCGAATCACCCGACGATAGCTGCGCCTGTGACGAAGAGGTCCAACCGAGACTCAGGACTGCACAGCCGGCCGTGATGAAGAACGATTTCATGTTCATGGAGTAGCGTCATTGTCTTGTGAGGTGGCGTTGATGGCCGCAAAGGTCGGTTTGCCAATTCAGGGCTCAAACAATCCGTCGTCGACTCCATGCAGCGAGACAAGGTCGCGACGAATCCCGATCCTTCATCCCGGCTGGGCCGCGGGCGGCACCGCACCACGACCGGTTCATTGGCGGACAGATTCATTGCGTCAAGCAGTCTGCGATGAAGGTGCACTGGAAAGATTGTACAGCGACCTCGACACAAAGTCTTCGTTCCCTGCGTAGAGGGAATTCTCGAGGCACGGCAACGATGCTCACCCTGGATATGGCTCTCTCTTATCGATGAAACATCCATCGACTTCTGGTCACTTGATTTGGCGACATCCAAGTTCTGATCGCGAACGTTGCAAACTTCCGTCGAACGTCGAGTCGCGTCGCGTCGTCGCGCTCGTTTCTTGTGTTTCTTAACTTGCGAAGAGCGAGCATCGCCTGAGGTGAGGTTGATGTTCGTGCCCGCGAACTTTCTTGTTTTTCCTTGGCAGTTCTGGCTCCTCGAAAAGACTCTGCTGAGAGCGTCGGAGCCTCTCAGCCGAAGAACGGACTCCCTCGGCCGAGTGACGTGACGAGTTCGTGCCCACCCGTCCAAAGGTTGGAGTATCAATCCACCCATCCGCATCGTGAAACAAGCGAATATGCGACCCACTTGCGACGCAGCATCGCGTGAAGCGGCGTGGAGCGACTCCCGCCGGGGCGACGACGTAAGGTCAAACCCGTCTCAAAAAGAACGCGCGCGGACACAACGGACTGAGAAGTCGAGCCGGTTTAGATCCATTCCGCAGTCGTTTCTACGATCGCGATGCGTTACAAGTAGGGCTTTAAACTTCTCCTCCATGATCTGGAATCTGTGAAATGACCCGATGTTTCCCAATCTGCCTCGTTGGGCTGTGCCTGCCAGGCATCATCGCCATGGCTGACGACTGGCCCAGATTCCGTGGGCCGACAGGCTCGGGAGTCGCCAGTCAATCGGACTCTCTGCCGACTGCCTGGGCTCCAGATGCGAACGTCGCCTGGAAAGCACCACTGCCGGGGCCGGGCGCATCAAGTCCCATCATCGTCGACGGAAAGGTGTTCGTGACTTGCTACTCTGGCTATGGCCTGAGTCAGGAAAACCCTGGCGAGATTGAGAACCTTGTCCGGCATCTCGTCTGCATCGATCTTAAGACTGGCGACAAGCTATGGCAAAAAGACGTTGCCGTTTCGCTACCCGAAGACCCTTATTCGGGCATCGGTGTCACCGCGCATGGCTACGCATCGCACACCCCAGTATCGGATG
>JBPCVD010000705.1:0-3970 GCA_051010815.1 Rubripirellula sp. | reverse complement strand
TGGTCGTTGTGGTCGCCAAGGGGACCCCGGTTCGAGTCGTTTCTTCCTCTCGCTGGAAGATGACTTGATGCGAATTTTCGCAGGCGACTTCGTCAAGAGCATGATGGAACGACTCGGCATGAAAGAGGGCGAGGCGATCGAGTCGAGTCTGGTAACGCGTCGCATCGAAGCAGCCCAGAAAAAGGTCGAGGAACGGAACTATGAAATCCGCAAGAGCTTGCTTGACTACGACGAAGTGATGGACGAACAGCGGAAGCGAGTTTACCGCTACCGTCAGAATCTGTTGGATGGTCACAGTTCACGAAACATGGTGCTGGACTTGGTGCGTGGTCAGATCGACAAGTTTGTCGAGACGTTCCTCGATGGAAATTATGGTGTCGAATCTTTTGGGTCGTTCGCTGGCGGACAACTCGACTGCCAATTGGAGCCCCGCGATTTCCTGAACATGGATTTCGATATGGCGAGCTCCTACGCGCACGATCAAGCAGAGCGTCAAGCAGAAGTGACGGTCAACGAAATCGTCGAGGAGAATCTCCCGGAGGAGATGGAAGACGAGTGGAACTGGAAGGCATTGGCGAACTGGGCGAATACGAAACAGGGTGCCAACTACCAGGAGCATCAGCTCCAACGCATGGATCGCAACGAAATGATCGACGAGTTGATCAAGAAGTCGCACGAGCGAATCGCGACGGTCGACTTGAGCGAAGGTGCACCGATGTTGGATGCGGACTTTGGGCTTCGTACGCTTAGCGCATGGATGCGACACAAGTTCGGCATCGAGACAACGCCGGACGAATTCCGAGATGTGGAGGATCGCAAGAAGGTCTCGGAAGTCTTGTACAAGCGTGCCGAAGAGGCTTACGCATCGAAAGAGGCAGAGTACCCAGTTTTGACGGGACTGTCCCGGTTCACGGAAAAACAGGGTGCCCAGTTGTCACTCGATCGTGAAGGTTTGGTCGAGTGGGTCTCCCGACGTTTTGATGTGGAATTGGGCGTCGACGACGTGCGATTGAATCGTGACGAGTTGAAGAGTCAGCTTGTCGAGTTCAGTCGCAAGACAGGCTCGGCTGCTGAGCAGAAGTACCAGAGCGCCGAAGCGAAGGTCAGTGAACTATTTGGATCCGCCGACAGTGGCACGACGGCGGCGGTTGCCAGTGGTGGCAATGGTGAGCTTGATGCCCTGGCCAAATGGCTGGAAGGCGAGTTGGACTACCATACGCCGAAGGAAGACCTTTCGCGGATGAATCGGCAAGAGTTGGAGTTAGCGGTCGACGGTGCGGTCGACGACCGTTTCCATCCTGAAATGCGACGCATGGAGCGGCAAGTGCTGCTGCAAATCGTCGATGATGCCTGGAAGAATCATCTGCTGACGATGGATCATTTGCGTAGCAGTGTGGGACTCAAAGGCTACGCCCAGATGGACCCCAAAGTGGAGTACAAACGCGAGGGCATGCGTTTGTTCGAATCGATGTGGGAAGCCATTGGTGAGCGAGTGACCGATTTGATCTTCCGAATGGAATCGTCGCTGAACGAGGACTTCATCCGCAGCACGTGGGTCGAAGGACAGGCCAAGCACGAGGAGGCAGAGTCCACTGCCGAGATGGCGCATGCTTCCGAGACATCGGGCCAACAGGCGGCTGAATCAAGCGCTCGGCCTGAAGCTAAGCCTGATCCGATCCGCAACAAAGGGCCGCGCGTCGGCCGTAATGATCCCTGTCCATGCGGCAGTGGCAAGAAGTACAAAGCGTGTCACATGCGACAGCAGGGCTAACCCCCAACGCAGTCGCAAACGACGGAAAGGAATCCGATGTTAGCCAACTTCTTGTACGCCGTGGCTCTGACGATACTGTCGCCCATCATTGCTTATCGCATGATCCGACATGGGCGTTATCGCCGTGGTATCCGCCAGAAGCTGTTGGGCTTGTCAGCTACGGAAGCGAATCGAATCAGCGGCGGAGAACGCTGTTTGTGGATCCACGCCGTGAGTGTGGGAGAGGTCAACCTGTTGCCGGGCGTTGTCAAGCGGTTGGAACCACAGGTCTCGTGTCCGATCGTGATCAGCACGTCGACGGATACGGGATACGATCTTGCCGTCCAGCACTTTGGTCGTGATCGTGTCTTCTTTTGTCCCCTCGACTTCAGCTGGGCTGTCCGCCGAACCCTGCGGCATCTGGCCCCTGTCCAATTGGTGCTGGCGGAACTGGAGCTTTGGCCGAATCTTGTTCGGCAAGCGTCGGAGTCGGAATGCCGCGTCGTGATCATCAACGGTCGCTTGAGCGATCGCAGTGCGGCGGGCTATCAGCGTTTTGCCAAGTGGACTCAGCCGATCTTCCGTGCGATCACCTGGATTGGTTGTCAGGATGAAACCTCCAAGAGCCACTTTGCGGATTGTGGCACCGATTCGCAGAGACTCGCGATGACAGGTTCGTTGAAATTCGACGACGCCCCGACAGAGCGTGAGACAGTGGAGGTCAAGGCGAGAGTCCAATGGGCTCGCGTCGCGCCCTCGCATCGCGTTTGGATTGTCGGCAGTACGCAGGAAGGCGAAGAGCGAATGGCGTTGGAGGTTTATCAAACGCTTCAAGCAGAGCATCCGGATCTGCGTCTGATTCTTGTGCCCCGACACACGGAACGGTTCCATGATGTGGCTAGCCTGATTCATCAACAGGGTTTCGCCGCGAAGCGACGTTCGCAGGAACAACAACGCAGCGATGCCACATGGGATGCTGGCACTGTGATTTTGGTCGATACGATCGGCGAACTCCGACACTGGTGGGGCGTGGGCCAATTGGCGACGGTCGGCGGGAGCTTTGGCGACCGCGGCGGACAGAACATGCTGGAGCCAGCGGGCTATGGTGCCGCCGTCTCATTCGGTCCAAACACCCGCAACTTCAAGGAAATATCGGCACGTTTGCTCGCGGCCAGCGGTGCGGTTCGCGTCTCCGATTCCGTCGAACTGGAAGCCTTTGTGCGACGTTGTTTAGTTGACGCCGACTATGCAGCGTCGCTTGGTAATGCGGCTCGCACCGTCGTGTTGAGCCATCGGGGGGCAACGCAGCGAACGGTGGATGCTTTAGTTGCTCAGTTGAAAACGACGGCCAACGTTGTCGATCGTGACCGACTCAAAGCCGCCTAAAGCGGTTCAGCTTGGGAGAGATCCGAAAGCGTTTCCGGATCGATTCCAGTCGACACCTTTCGAGATTTTGCGAAGCTTGCGACGGACCCACGTTGCTGGCAAACCCTGTCGCCGTGACTCCCTTGTGGCCGTGACTCATTGGAAAACCCAACGCTTGATTTGCCGACCCTCGTCGTCTTCGATCGCGATGGAAGCGATCTCGCTGCTGCCTTTGGGCAATCGTAGACGAAGATGAATGACCCGGTTTTTGGCAGAGATTGGGACTCGGTGTGTGGCAGGCAGCGTCGATTGGGGGCATTCAAAGTGGGTGATTTGCTCGGGCCGAAAAACTTTCTGACCCTGCTCGCGCCAAGAGATATTTCCGCGACCACCCACGTCTGTCTTCATGCGAATCACGGCGGTCGATGTCGCTGGTAGTTTGAGTTTTGTGCAGGCAATGAAAGGTGCATCCGCTTCTTTGCCCGACACACGCACCCCGCGGTCCATTGACTCAAGCGTTCCGTTGCGAACCAACCAGCCTTGGACTGATCCAGGGCGTGCCTGACCGAACGGGTCGGACGGTTTGGGACGCTCGGCGAGCTTTCCATCAAGGTAATGATCGAAGTAGTTCGACCACGTTGTTGACATCGGCTTCGTGGACAAGCCGGCTGGCGAAAGCGTGTCGGCCCAATCACTAAGTTTGCGTTTCAGTCGAACCACTACTTCCGGGTGCTGGGCCGCAAGATTGTTCGTCTCTTCGCGGTCAACCTGCAAGTCGAAGAGGTACTCACGCGTTCCGCCACGCAGGTACTTCCATCGCCCGTCGCGAATCGCGGACTGCGCGATCCATCGCCA
>JBPCVD010000704.1:0-6942 GCA_051010815.1 Rubripirellula sp. | reverse complement strand
CGCCTGAGCTGCTTGCGATAGCTCGTCGAGCGTCCATGGCGTTTCGGTTCGTCCGACAAAGATCTCGCCCAGGTTTTCAAGCGCGGACTTCTTGACTGGCTTCTTCTCGAGAATCTCTTTGAGCGATTTCATTTGAGTCTCGCTGAGCGATGCCACTGCGTCGTCGCGAATGAACTGAATGAATTTTTCGAAGCTGGACCCACCGCGGTAATTTGCAGCCTTTAGAAACCACTCGAAGTACGCGGTGCGAAGTTCGTCCGTCCATCCAGTTTCGAGCATCCGGATCGAGCGTGCGTATTGAACCTGTTCTTCCTGAGTCGGTGCGGCATGAATCAGCGCCATTGCTTTCTTCGCGAGCGTTGGTGACTGCAACCAAGCGAGCGTCTCGCAAAGCAGCCAATTCAGCTCGACAGATTCGGATGGAAACAGCGGGTCGATGTCCGCGATCAGACTTTGAACGGTCGCATCATCGGGGCGTCCGAATCGGTTGAGGATCACCTGAAGCGTGCGGAGTTTTTCGAGCTGATCATTCGCGTCCAGCGTTGATGTGTTGATTGCGAGAAAGCCGGCCAGCAGCTTGTCACGCAACGCTGTATCGATCGGCGGCGTCGAATCATTGCGGTGCTGCGGGCAGACGCCCGTGACCCTCGCGAGCGCCAGCAACGCTTGGATTTGCTTTTTCGGATCAGATTCGGTCAGTGCTTTGTCGTCCCATGTCCCAACCGGTTGATGCTCGATCGCCGTTCGCGCGGCGAATCGGATAAAGCGATCATCGTGAGACAGATGCGGCCATGCCGCTTTGATCGCATTGGCATCTGTCCGTCCGTGGAAGGATTCCAACTCGCGTCGAAGTTCACGTGCTTCACTTGATTTGGCAGCTTCCTGGACCAGTTCCGTTGACTCATCACCGACGTAGGTGACTCGATAGAGCCCGGACTGCACCTTCCGGCCTCCGATCGTGAAGTACATCGCGCCATCGCCCGGGTGAATGATCGCGTCGGTGATTGGCAGCGGAGCACCGGTAAGAAATTCTTCTTTGGTTGCGGTGTACGAGGAACCTTCCGGTTTCAAATGAACCGCGTAGAGCTTGCCCCAACTCCAGTCGAGCGCAAACAACGCGTTCTGATACTTCGCAGGAAATTTTGCACCGTATCCAAACGTTGTCCCGGTTGGCGAACCCGGTCCGATGTCGAGCACACCTGGCAGATTGTCCGAATAGAAAGGTGGGCGTTTTCCGGCACCATTTCGCCAGCCAAACTCCGCACCACTCGTCACATGATTGATTCGCGTTGGCCGATACCAGGGTGTGTTGAAGTCGTACTCCATGTCCGCATCGTAGGTAAACAGTTCCCCATCACGATGAAAGGCAGCGTCAAAGATGTTTCGAAACCCATTGGCGTAGGCTTCGAAATCGTTGCCCTCGAGATCCACTTTGTAGATGATCCCGCCTGGTGCGAGCACGCCGCGGTTGTGGCCGCGTCCATCGGGAAAACTCGGCAACAGGTGATCTTCACCCCATACCTGTGGCACTTGCGATGTCGTGGCCAAATCAGTCGGCTTGGTCCCGTTCCCGGTGATCAGAAATATCGATTCGCCATCGGGGCTTGGAACAACGGCATGGACTCCGTGATCTCCCCGAGCCTCAAGTTCCCGTAGCAATTCCACCTTGTCGAGTTGATCGTCCCCGTCGCTGTCGGTGACCCGATAGAGACCGGATGGGATTTTGTTTTCATAATCGTTGACCCCGACGTACAGAGCATCATTCATCCAGACCATTCCGTTGACGGCGCGGATGTCGGCCGGCACTGGTGTCACGTCGGTGTCGGCAAGAGACTCACCTGCTGCGGGCGGGGTGATTCGATACAGGCCCCCGAACTGGTCACTCACCAGCAACCGGCCTTTATTATCCGTGCAAAGATTTACCCAAGACCCCTGTGTTTCACCTGGAACGGAGTAAAGCAGTTCGACCTGAAACCCTTTGGCAGTCTTGATGCGTTCGACCGGAGTCGCCTTGTTGCCGGCCTTCACACTGACAGCATCGATCGCGGCCTTTGCATCTTCGCCTTGAAGGTCACGCAGGGAGATATCCTTGAACTCGACCGTCATCGGTGCCCCCGCGTGAAGTTGGAGCGCGAGAATACCTTTTCGTTTCGCCTCGGGATGATTGTCCGTCAGGTCCATCGTGGTGACGCCATTGATTTGGTGGATCTGTCGATTGCCAACCGCGATGATCGTCAGCTCGTTCCACTCGTTGTCGACAAGGTTCTGATTCTTGTCACCAACGCTACCGACCACTTCGGGCTTACCATCAGCACCGACGACGACGCGTTCGAAACGCTTGGCAACAATTCCTCGCCATTTCTCTGCGTAGAGCATTCCGAAGAACTCAGGCTTTGGATGCAAGTCGGCCTGGTAGCCTTTGGCCACGAAGTCGTCTGGATCGCCAACCAGTTCGCTGCGGTATTGCACGCCCGAGTTGTTGCCCGAAAAACGCACCTTCGCCTTGAACAAGAAGTCTCCGACTTCTCCTCCCTGCCACACCAGAAACGTATTTCCGTTGGTCGGATTGTCCTTCGTTGTCTGACCGAAAATCGCTCCGTCTTTGACAGACCAGAACTCCGTTTTTCCGTCCCAGCCGGAGAGGTCTTTCCCATTGAAGAGGGTCTGGAATTCCTGTGAATTGGCGCTGGGCGTAACGACAGCGATCAGCATCAGGATTGTCAGAAGTCTTGTCGATACGTTCACGTGATTAGATCTGAGGCGGGAGTTCTTGGCAATGTTTGATGGGCGGGGTTCGTCCTCGATGTCGATCCTGGATCACCCAAAGCACCAATCAATGAGTTGGTGTTCTGCTGTGAATCGCGGACTGTTCGACCGGCCCTGTGATCTTGCTACCGATCCACGCCAGATTCAACGCGAGAATCTTCAGAATTCGCAGAATTCACTCTGCCAAGGGCAAGTACGGTCGTCCTCACTTTGAACGCACGCGAGCGCGCTCGGAAGTCGCTTTGAACTCGGGCGCGGAATTCCTCGGCAACCAGCGGGCGAGCTGATCTCGAATCGCTTTGTGCGCCGGGTCTCCCGCGAGGTTATCAAACTCATTTGGATCATTCCGATGATCGTAGAGTTCCTCGGCCCCGTCTTGGTACACGAGCAAACGCCAGTCCCGACTTCGGATCGAGTGATTGCCGTAGTAGGAAGAGGTGATGGCAGGCGTGTCTCGTCGTGTCGTCGGATCTTTGATTTGAGGAACGAGAGAGATGCCCTCGAGGCGAGGATTCTGCGGCAATTCACACAGCTCATTCAACGTCGGATAGATGTCGATCAAACTCGCGGGTTCCGCGCATGTCTTGCCCGGCTTGATCCCCGGTCCCGCAAACAACAGCGGTACTCGCGTCGATTCTTGCCACAACGTGCGTTTGGCCCAGTGTTGTTTTTCGCCGAGATGAAATCCGTGATCGCTCCACAATACAACCAGGGTGTTGTCCAGGTGGGGGCCAGATTCCAGCGCATTCAAAACGATTCCTACACAGTGGTCGACGAAGCTGATGGATGCGAGGTAAGCATGCGTCATGCCGCGTTGCTTTCCGTGCTTGATAACCTCGGCGTGCGTCGGAGCAACTGCGTAGTCGTTGATGCCGAGGAAATTCTTCGGGAGATCATCCAGGTCGGAGATGGGTGTCTCTGGCAGACTTATCTTCTCAGCATCGTAGAGATCAAACCATTTCGGTGGAACGAACAGAGGAACATGAGGACGAAAGAAACCAACCGTCATGAAAAACGGATTGTCAAAATCCTCATGCAGCGCTTTGGCCGCGTTCTTCGCCAACTGAAAGTCAGCCATGTCGGCGTCATCTTGAGGATAAGCTCCCCAATCCCACGCACCGCTCCACTCGGCGGGACGGTTCATCCGCTCTTTGGGTCTGGGGCTTTTGTTTCGGCCGAGCATTCGGTCGATGTCGCCGGCTAACCTGCCACCAAAACCGTGGTGCAGCACTTTGCCACCAGACAGGGTGGTATAGCCATTGTCCTTGAAATGCCGCTGCATCGTGGGAGCATCGGTCAGAGCAGGAAGATCCTCGTAGCGAGGTCCAAGTTCATAACTCCCGTGCGTTGTCGCTGGGACTCCCGACATCACACACACCCGCGAGGGCGAGCATACCGGAACGGCGCAATGCGCGTTGGCGAAGTTCACCCCGCTCTTCGCCAACGCATCTAAATGTGGCGTGATCGCTTGTGGATGACCGCCGAGGAACCCCACCCAGTCGTTGAGATCGTCGATGCAGATCATCAGGACATTGGGTTGCGTTGCCTCATCGCGAGCGTTCGCCGTACCGGCGAGCAGGCCCAAGGCAAAGAACAACCACACCACGCACCAACTCGCAACTTTTCGAAAGGAGAGCGGCATGACTTACCTCGTATTGAAGAGTTTTCGACCAGAAACAAAACGTCAATGAAATTTGCCGGAGTGAACAAGTATCGTCACTTGGTTGCGTCGTCCTTGGCGGCTTGGTCATCAAGTCAGAGGCTTCGTTGACATGAATCTTTCTCAAGAGGAACGCTTCTTGGGAATGGTTGTTCCGTCAGACGCGGATCAATCAACTTTCCACAACTTGACCGAATCAAACATGATTCGGTTGGGGGCCGCGGCGAATGTCTTGAAGGTGAGTTCCGTGTGCTCTTCCATTGAAACTTGTTCGTGCTCAATGGACTGCCCTTTTCCATTGACGCCGATCCACATCTCGCCCTTCTGAAATTCCAGCACCACATCGATCCATTCGTTAAGGCGGACACGGGGTGCTTGGCCCGAAAAACGTTCTCCGCCATGCAGTCTGAGCGAATAGCCGTCCGCAGTGAAACTGAGCGTATTGATATGGTGACCAATATCGAATTTGGGGCGACCCGGGGCGAAAGCATTGCCTTCAAATTTGACACGCATGTGGAGAACGAACTTCGGAGGCAGGTCGTTCAGTCGAATCACAGGAGACAAACCCAAGTGATGGTCACGTTTTAATGCCTTCTGAGCCTCTTCAGCATTCTTGTAGTCGCGTTTGCCGATCAAGCTACCGCCCTCGACCTCCCAAGACTTCGTCCGAGGCTCCCAGCGCTTTCGATCCAGCGTTTCGTCAAAATCATCGGAGTAAATGAGCGTGCCGTGCTCAAACAGATGAGACTTGAAGGTCGGTGGATCAGCAGCATTCGCGATCGTGGCGGAAAGCCCAAGAAGCGAAGAGCGCAGGATTGCTGCAAAAGTTTTTGTCATAGGTTTGGTGGCTGACATATCCTGGTTGCGCAAGGCATCAAGCGGAGGGTTTGTCTATGTTTGTGTCGTTCGGCACTCGCCGAGAGTAAGTGTGTGCGTCACTTTGTGCGGAACGCTTCGCTCTGGACGAGAGCTTGGATAAACTCACTGATGGCAAACTCTTTGCTGCGAGCGGACCCGACGATCTCGTCTGCCAGTTCCTCATCGGTGAAGCCGTAGGGCCGACCTAACGCGTACTCGATCAGATGCTCGGTAAAGCCGCGAGCGAAATCCTCTTTACGATCGGCGATGAGATCGCGTAGTTCGTGGTAGTTGCTGAACTTGGGGCCCTTGTGGAATGCTCCAGAGGAATCGATGTCCCAGGTCTTTCCGTTCCCAACTCGCTTTCCTTTGCTGTTGGTCAAACGGTGGCTGTCTTCAGTCCGCCACTTTCCGGCGGCGCCCCAGTTTTCCAGGCCGAAGCCGATTGGGTCAATCTTGCGGTGGCAGCTTGCACACTGCGCTTCTTCCTGATGTGCCGCCAGCTTTTCACGAGTGGTGAGTGGCTTGTCGGCGAGGCGCGAGAGTTGAGGGACATTCGGAGGCGCGGGCGGGGGAGGATCATTCAGAATGTAGCGCAAGACCCAGGCACCTCGTTCGACGGGACTGCTTTCGATACCGTCGCTGCCCATGGCGTGGATCGCGGCCATTCCGAGGAGTCCACCGCGCGGGGAATCTTCAGGCAGGGAAACCTGCTGGAACTGATCTCCCGTGACTCCGTCCATACCGTAGTAGTTGGCCAGGAGGCCATTGACGAAGACATGGTCGCTTTTCAGGAGTTTTCCGAGGTGGCCTTCCTCTGCAGTGCGCAACAGGTGGGCGAAGGAGTGGTAGACCTCCTGGCGGGCGGCGGAGCGAGTGCTTTCATCAAATTCGCGGTGCAGCGTGGTATCGAACTGAAAGAAATCGAGCCGCTCCATGTCGAGCCATTGGTGCACGAAGCTGGCGACGAACTCGTCGGAGCGGGAATCGTTGATCAGTCGATCGACCTGCTGACGCAGAATCTCCGGTTGGTTCAGTTTCTGTTGCTTCGACAGGTCGAGTAGCTCCTGGTCGGGCGGGGCACTCCAGAGGAAGTAAGCCATGCGCACGGCGAGCTCGCGATCCGTGAGCCCGCGGCGCTCGTCCGCATCGTTGGGTTCACTCAGGTAGAGGAAGCCAGGTGAGACGAGGATGATGCTGAGCGGCAAGCGGATGGCAGTATCGAAGGAGTCGCCGGCCTTGCGGCGGGAGTCGAAAATGTTGGCCAGGCGGTCGATAAACTCATCCTCCGCTTCGACGCCCCGGAAGGCCTTGAAAGCGAACTGTTCCAGGATCGTTCGGGCTCTTAACAAATCGTCTGGATCGCCCGCATCGGTGACCCACCAGTCGTTCCTGCTTGAATCGCCGCTGGACACATTCAGCGGACCTTCCCACTCGACCCAGTCGACCCAAAGGGCAGGAGTGGGGCCAACCCCGGTCTTTTTACGGGCAGTTCGGTACCAAGCCAAATCACCTTTGGGATCACGCTTCTCGCGCAACGCAAACTTGCGGGGGCCGGACTCCGTGAGTGACACAGGGAATTCGATGGTCTGAGGCGCGCTCGTCGAGCCGGTTACTTGAAAGGTGGCCAGATGGTTGAACTGGTCCTTTTCCACAGC
>JBPCVD010000703.1:0-4876 GCA_051010815.1 Rubripirellula sp. | reverse complement strand
GCCGGCAGAAGATCCACTCGCAACGGCCAACTCTCAGGCCTCCACCGATCCGCTGGCGGCGATTCTTCCCGCCGCGGATCCATCCGTTGCACAAACGGATTTGCCCGCCCCACAAAGTCCAGCGGCATCGGCGGCACTAGAGCCCAAAATCGATCTGACATCGGCTGGCCAAGACAGCAACCCCATGCCTGCTGGCGTCTTCGGCACCCCGGTCGCCTCCAATATCGCGTCACCTGACGTCGCTCCCTCCGGTGGTCCGGTCGTGGTGGCTGCGGAGGATCATTTGCGATCTGGTGGCAAAAGCAGAAAACGGAAGAAGCCTGTCCTTGGCATGCTGATGTTCGGGACCTTTGCAGTTGGCATGTTGGCGTTAATCGGAACGCTCATCTATTTCTTGGTCTTCGGTCCGGGTCAGGTAGCCATCACGAACTCCGGCGGTCAGTTGACGATTTCGACGGAACCGGATGAGGGTGACGATATGCCGGTGGTCGGTCCTCCACGCGACGTCACCGAGGGTCGGGCAAAGCCTCAACCACTCGATCCGGTCATGGGCAATCTCGGCGGTGGCATGCCCCCGCCGAGCGGGCCCAGCGAGTTGGCCAATCAACTTGAAAGTGGCACCAAGCCGTCGACTTTGCCCATGGACGAATCGACGCAAACCGAGGCCGCCGAACCGATGACAAGCATGACGGAGGAAATGAACTCCCCCGAAATGACACCTTCGGCGCCCACCGTCGTCGAAGCGCCCGACGATCCTCCGATGGTGACCGAACCCGAGGATCCACCCCTGACGGACGAGATGATCGCGGAAGTCGACAAGAAGCTGATCGAACTAAGTGCGCTGATCAAGTCGGCCGATTGGAAACAGATGAAACCAGTCGCCGAAACCATCACCGAAATGAAAATGACCGAGGAGCAACAGGGGCACGCGGAAGCGTTGTACGAATTGGCCGATCTCGCAACCTACTATCGTGGCGGCATCGAGAAAGCGGTCGCCGGGTTAGAAATTGGAAACGACTTTGCCGTCACGGATGACTTCCGCGTGATCGTTGTCGAAAAGGGGGATGACTTGCTTGTCGTCCGATACAACCAAAAGAATCGTTCCTGGAATTTCGATGAGCTTCCCTTCTCAATGGCGCACAAACTCGCCACGTTCGAAGTTCCGGCATCGCCAACCGGCGAGGCCGCGAAGGCGGTCTATCAGGCCGTCGCGCCGAAGTCATCCGACGAGTACCGACAGGAATCGATCACCATCCTGAGGAATATCTCTGGCGAGGTCGAAGGAGCGGACTCTGATCGATTGGCCGACACAATCGAAGCGTTGTTCAAAGAAGGCGCATAGCGTCGCTGCGATGCCGTCCGCCTGGTCCTCGAATCTTCCTCCGTGTCGAGTCGCGTATTCATGTCCGCTTTACAACCCTCCATTGATTTCTTGGAGCGTCTTGTTGGATTCCCATCGGTCAGTTCAACGAGCAATGCCGCTGTCTCTGATGCAATCGGCGAGCGTTTAACGTCGCTTGGATTCCGAGTCGAACGCTCGGAGTACATCGACAATCAGGGCATCGCCAAAATCAATTTGGTTGCGCGACGCGATCCTGAACGAAGCGCTGGTACCGATATGGCGTCCAGGGCAGGGGGTCTGGCCTATTTTTGTCACACCGATGTCGTTCCCGCGGATCACTGGAGTGGTCCTGGCGGAGACCCGTTCTGTGGCGTCGTGGAGAGCGATCGAATTTACGGTCGCGGTTCCTGTGACATGAAGGGATCATTGGTCGCCATGATGTCGGCGGTCGACAGGATCCCCGTCTCACAACAACATTCGCCGATCTGGATTGTGTGCACAGCCGATGAGGAGATTGGGTTTGTCGGCGCAAAAGAAATGACACAGCGGTCTGAGGCCTACCGCGGAATCGTCGATGCCCAACCCTTAGCGATCATCGGGGAACCGACCGGCCTCGGGGTTGTCCATGCTCACAAAGGAATCGTGGGCGTTCGCATCACAAGTCATGGTCGCGCCGCCCACAGCAGCACAACAGACGGCGTGAACGCGAACGTGCCGTTGGTCCCAATGCTGCAGACACTGCTGGAAATCCATGAACGAACACTGCGGGATAAACGGTATCTCGACCCTCGTTTCGATCCTCCCGTCCTCTCCTGGAACTTTGGTGTAAGCGACGGGTGCTCCGCAGTGAATATCACACCGGGACGGTCCGTCGCCTGGGTTTCTTTGCGCCCGATGCCTGAAATTGACGGCCAAGATCTCCTGGAGGAAGTGGCTTCACGGGCGAACTCGCTTGGATTGGAATTCAAGGTCTTCGAGGGTGGGTCACCCCTTTGGATCGATCCTCAAGCGCCGGCTGTGCGCGAACTGTGCGAGATCGCCGGCGGCGAAGCAAAAACCGTGTGCTACGGCACCGACGGCGGCGAGTTCGATGAATTGCAGCATCGGGTCGTCTGTGGTCCGGGGAGCATCGCGCAAGCGCATACAACGGACGAATGGCTCGCTCTCGACCAACTCGACAAGGGAATCGATCTTTACGAAAAAGCACTCCATCACTGGTGCATCAACTGAATCGCCGGTTCCCGTTCCAACATCACGATCGCCCCTTCAATCCTCCGGAGGTCACTCGTCGGAACTCGCACGTGGTCACTCGTCGGAGTTGGACATCCCGAGCTGTCGCATTTTTCGGTACAGGTTGGACCGGTGCAGCCCCAGACGACTCGCGGCTTCGGTCATATTCCCGCCGCACGATCGAATCGCGCGCTCGATGTACTCGATTTGAAACTCCTTTGTCGCGTCGGGCAACGCGCCAGTGATCGACGTGAACCCTCCCGAAGTAGTGCGCAGCGTTCCGCTCAACATCAAATCATCCGCGTGAATCTGTTCTCCGCTGCACAAGTAGGAAACTCGTTCGATTGTGTTCCGCAGTTCGCGGATGTTTCCCGGCCAAGGGTGAGAACGCAAAGCCTCGCGAGCGCTACCTTGAAAGGTCGGCACGGATCGTCCGATCTGGTAGCAAAACTGCTCCAAAAAGTGGTGCGCCAACAGCAAGACATCGTCACCTCGTTCCGATAGTGGTGGCAATGAGAGATTGACAACGTTCAAGCGAAAATAGAGATCCTCTCGAAAACGCTTCTCCAGGATCATCTGCTCCAGCGGTTGATTGGTCGCAGCAATCACTCGCACGTCGACCGGGATCGTTTGTGATCCGCCGACGCGAACGACGACACGTTCTTCCAGCACGCGCAGGAGTTTCGCCTGCCCACCGGGGCTCATGTCCCCGACCTCATCTAAGAACAAGGTTCCCCCGCTCGCGAGCTCAAACTTTCCAGGCCGGGTTTGGTTCGCATCAGTGAAGGCTCCCTTTTCGTGCCCGAAGAGTTCGCTCTCGAGAAGCGATTCGACCAACGCAGCGCAATTGACCGCAATGAAGGGACCACTTCGCCGTTCGCTTTCGAAGTGAATGTGCCGTGCCAACACTTCCTTGCCGGTACCGTTCTTGCCCAACACGAGCACGGTCAAATCTGTCTTGGCAACTTTTTCGGCATTCTTACGAACGGCAATGATTGCCGGGTGCTGACCAATCAGGTTTGTCGCCGATGCTGCATCCTTGACCAAACGATCACGAGTTTCGGTCAACTTCCGACGGGCTCGCAGCGACTGAATCGCGACGGCCGCATGAGTGGCAAGGTCCGAGAGCACCAATGAGTCGGCGGGCTCGAAACCGTCGCCAAGATGATTGATGCCTTCAAAGACGCCAATCAGTTCGTCTCGCTGACCTTCCATCGGCACGGCGGCCAACGACCGCGTTTCGAATTCTAGGGAACGGTCGACTTTACGATTCACTCGCGACTCGTCGTCGCTTCCCATGTTCCAAATTTTAGCCTCACCCGAGCGAAGAACCTCACCCACCACACCCGCATCGTCGTCGACCTCTAGGACGCCTCCTTCGACACCCAATGCGGGACGCCCGATCAGCTTCTTGCGTCGCTTGTCCCAGAGAAAGATGCTCGCTCGCTCGCAATTCAGCAATTCGGTCGCCGTATCGGCAATCCCGCGTAACAATGCCTCGTCTTCTTCGAGTCGTTGCCACTGTGCGGCCGCATTGAGGACGGCCGTCAACTGCTCGATCCGCCGCGTCTGTCGCTCGCGGGTCTCGATCCGCCACAACGCCGCACCGATCATCTCGGACGCTTTGTGAAGCCGGGTCATCCGTTGAGAGGAATCTCTCACAGCCGTCTGGGCCGTAAGCGTCATGTGGATGATCAGAGCGGAAGCGGTGGCAGGCAACGCGACGGTCTCAGCCTCGGCGCCAACTCGGGTCAGCGGCGTGACGCACCAACCGTCTGCGAATTGAGTGCATCCTCTGTCCAGGGCCTCGCCAATCAACAACTCCGGCATCCGATCCTCTGCTCCCACCCATATTTCTCGGGTCCAGCTACCCGAATTCTGTGTCACCAAACCTCCCGACTCGCCACCTACCAAGTGAATCAGCTCCGGCAGAACCGCTTCCAGGAACGTTTCCCTGGAAAAATCCTCCTGCATCGTCTTGGCGACTTCCCGAGCGAGACGCAGCTCGACGGGATCGGATTCGCTGTGGGTGTTGGGATCGGTCAACGGATCACTCGAACAGGAGGGAGTGGCGGCGAGCGGTGGGCAGATTTTGCCATTTGAAAGGCAAATAGACGAATCCGATGTCTTGGCGGTATCTTGTGGCTTCGAATCGCCCGCACGCAGGGGCGACAATCTTCGCCAAGCAGGAATCGTTCGATATGCAGTTCAACGGAAAAAAGGGTCTCGTTCTCGGTGTGGCCAACGATCATTCGATCGCCTGGGCGATTGCGAAGCAAATCATGGAGGCAGGTGGTGAATGTG
>JBPCVD010000702.1:0-6012 GCA_051010815.1 Rubripirellula sp. | reverse complement strand
CCTCCAGGTCCAGGCCCACCTGGGAATCCACCACCGGGTCCACCCGGGAATCCGCCTCCCGGTCCGCCAGGGCCACCCGGGAATCCGCCACCGGGTCCACCAGGGCCTCCAGCTCCGCCCAGCATGTTGGCCATTCCCATGACCTGCATCAACGCCTGATCGAAGTCCTGTTGCGAGTTGGCCGCGAGCATCGGATCCAGAATGCCATTGGCCATCGTGGTCACAAGCCCGGCCATCATATTGGCCTGGGCTACCGCTTCGCCTTGCTGAGCATTTTGCAGTTCCGTCTGCATTTCGCCGATGAAGCTGTCTTTGCTTTGCGACCAGGTTTCGGCGAGTTCTTTCGGGATCCAGCGGCCCATGTGTTGAACCATCTCCGTTGTCTCGGTGCCACCTTCATTGTTGGGGGCCGTGATCGTGCCATTATTCGCGTCAGTTTGGTTGATCACGATTTGTGACGTGAAGCCATCAATCATTTGGGGCGGCAGCATTGCGGTGATCGCCTTCAGGTGACCGCCGATGCGTGGACCGCGGGTGTTCATCAGCTGGGTGACGGTTTGCGTCTCCAACGCGGAGGTGTCAAAGGAAAGCAGCGCGACTTCATAGATGATCCCGACGGTCGGATCGTACGCCTGCTGAATCATGGGCATTGTGCCTGGAGGGGCCTGAGCCATCAATTGAGAATTGAGCACGAAGTCCTTCTTGTTCGATAGCACTTCCAAGACCTTGAAGACCACATCCTCCATGCCCTGATTGGCTTCGGCTTGTTGCTGAATCGTCGGCAAGATCGCGTCACGAAACTCCTGGCTGTCGACCTTTTCTCGCATGTCGGCGGGCAGCGAGAACCACAGGACTTCCGGATGGCCGGCAAGAATTTGATCACGACAGAAGTCAAATGTTTCTTGAAGCGTCGCGTTGTCTGGGAACGCCGGCATCGGTGCAACCGTTGCCGAAGGGGGCGGCGTAAACTTCAGGTCGCGGTTGGGCGAAACGGGTGTCGCTGACATTGCCGGTAGCGACCCACCGCTAATCGTGTCAGCGGGCGGAGCAGGTTTGGGTTGAACCGGTGCGCTCGTGGGACCTGCTGGTTCACTGCCGCCCTTTGACATTTCGTAGAGCTGTTTGGCGCGCTCCCTGCTTTCAGCGCTCAGGCGGTTGATCGGGACCTCAAAGGTGCTCCCATCCGGTTTCTTGAGCACAATGCTGGAGCCCTTCACGCCGACGAACTGCGCTTCGATCTGGAACTTGCCTGTGTTGTCCGACCACGTGTCGGCAGTGGCGGTGGTGGGACTCACGACGGCGCATGTCAGCATGCCGACGGTCGTGAGAATGCTGACGTACGTTCGTATCATGATTTTCCCTCGTGATTTGATTTATGGGAGGATAGCCTAAGTCAACTACAGGCCCAGTTCCAACTACTTTCGGGCGCAGAGCTCAATTGCACGGACTTATGCTCGGCTGAGAATCCCACATGCCGTTTCATTCGAAGGCTGACGACGTCCTAATCGTTCGTGGTCGTCTCCTGCGTGTCCCGTCGCGATTACTCGAGAATGCCCATCGGAATATCTTTGCCGGATAGAATGACCCCCCAAATAGGGATGTGTCTAAGATCTCGTTGTCACCGTATCAACGCTTGGTCGCTTGGCCAGCGGGTCTCATGACTCCTGAATCGTCCTCTCCATTTTCCCCTGGCTGCTCGAGACATATCGGATGCGAAACCGCCGCACAATTCAAAATACCGTTCATCCCAACCTTGGAAGGGGCAGACGATTTCTGATCACAGCGTTGGTTTTCGCAGCTTGCTGTATCGCAGGCCCAGGACCTGTTGCGGCGGATGAACCGACTTTGGAAAGTCCGCGCCCGAAGATCGAAGCGAGTGAACCGCATGATCAGAATTCCAAGTTGGAACCTGGTTTGACGGCAGAGCAGAGTGGTGACGGTGTTCTGGTGCGTGAGCACGATCGACCAGTGCTGTTTTATCAACGCTCTCCCAAGTCGTTGAATGGGAAATGGCGTCGCTCGGGTTACTTGCACCCCGTGCACGATTTAGAAGGACGTGTGATCACGGAGGACTTTCCGGAAGACCACCGGCATCACCGTGGGATCTTTTGGGCGTGGCACCAGGTTTGGGTGGGTGACCAGCGAATCGGAGACCCATGGCTATGCCAGGACTTTGACTGGGAGGTGCAATCGATTTCGACTAATGCTTCGGCAACGCCGCTGATCATCGATGCACATGTGCATTGGAAGTCAAAGCAATGGACCGATTCCGCCGGAGAGAGTCTGCCCATCGTCGATGAACGGACGCGAATTATCGTGCATCGCCAATCGGAACATTCGCGATGCATCGACTTTGATATTTCATTGTTAGCGGTTGCGGAGAACGTTCGAATTGGTGGCAGCGAAGACGAAAAAGGGTATGGCGGATTCTCACCACGAATTCAAATGACGCCGGCCCGAGAATTCCGTTTCCCTTCCGAAACTGTCAAGCCGATCAAGACTGCGGTCCGCGGAGGCCCTTGGGTCGACATGAGCAACGAGCAAAACGGAATCGCCATCATGTCGCACCCCGAGAATCCTTCGTTGGATACGGGGCAGCCTTGGATCTTACGAAAAGGGAGAAGCATGCAGAACGCAGTCTACCCGGGTCGCGATCCAGTGACGCTGGACAAGGACGTGCCGACACGATTGCGCTATCGTCTGGTTATCCACGATGGTGTTCGCTCGGGAACCGAACTGCAAAAACTGTACGACGAGTATGTCGTGTCAGGCGGATAGTTCCGCTCGGATTCGCAGGGCCACTGATGGGTCCGTCATCACGGCGGTGGCTGAGTGGCACGCGGACGCACCGGCACTCAGGTAGCGTTGTAAATCCGACGCTCTTTCGACGCCGCCAACTCCAATGATCTCCAAGCTCGACTGGCGACGATCAATTTGTTGAGAAAAGCGTTCGACTTGTGCAATCGAAGAGTCGCGAATGCCTCGACCGCAGATTCCGCGTTGCTGCCTATCG
The DNA here is from genome assembly GCA_051010815.1 of Rubripirellula sp. Taxonomy (GTDB): domain Bacteria; phylum Planctomycetota; class Planctomycetia; order Pirellulales; family Pirellulaceae; genus Rubripirellula. Next base: position 2,999 of record JBPCVD010000702.1, on the reverse strand, counting down.
AACAAAAGCGAGTCGTCGCTGTGGCCAATCGTGGTTGCAATGCTGTTGGTCATTGCGAGCGCCGTAGCCTCTTCGCTGACGGCATCCAGCAGCATCGCTGTTTGATCGACAGAGTCGAGGTGTCCGATCTTGATGATCAGCGGAACGGGGCCGATCGCCGCCTTTACGGTTCTAGCAACCTGATTGGATGCGTTGGCATCCAAGTAGAGCTGTCCATCACACGTTGTAACGTTTGGACATGAAAAGTTTGTTTCGATGCAATCGGCGCCGCTTTCGACCGCCCAAGCGGCGCACTGTGCGTAGTCATCAGCAAGTTGCTCGATGGTCCAACCGTCCTGCATCGTACCGACCACAGAGACGGCCAGGACCTTCTCGGCCGCCAGATGGTGTCGCGTCCATTCGATGTCGCGACGCCAAGTCTCGGGAGCGGCCGATGGCATTCCAAAGGAGACGGCCCACGAGCCGCCCATGTCGGGGGACGGTGAGAGTCGTGCTTCGTGACCCGTCAGATCGCCACAGTTAACTGGCTGTAAGTTCGGCAACGGATAGCAATCACGTTGGCCACTACGCACCGTCTTGTAAGTCAGGACATCGAATCCGAGTCCAGCGTAGTAGAGGCACCACTTCCCATTGAGCAGCGGTCCGGCTGCAACTCCCAGGGGCGATTCCACTGAGCGTCCGCAAAACCTCCAATCTCCAGGCATCGGAGCTACCAGTTGATCGATCGCCTTTGGCGCATGCTCATAATTCCATCGATAGGTTTCGTGTCGATCGTACCGGGGAAGTTGCTCTGACATGAATCATGATCCGTGCGATTCACCGTCGCGCGATCGCTACCTATTTCGATGGGCCCTCAACCGTAATCGCCATTACAATCGGGGCGGTTGGATCGTCACCCTTGACCAGTTCGATCTCGCGGATGACTTGATTCGAATTTGGATTGACGCGAATGTGTCTCAGTTGTTGACCACCGGCAAGCATGGCAAACTCTGACTCGGGCACATCAACACGACGAATGTAGTCGGCAAAGTGTACACCATTGCTCAACGGATGGTCTTCGGTTGAACCGTCCGCCAAGTGCAAACGAACGGTCATAGAAACTGATTTTGGCTGATGTGCGGGGTAACCCCAACCACTGACGCCGCTAAGCAGATGGATTGTCCTTGCGGGCGCGTTGCACGGGATGACCACCGATTTCGGCATCCGTGGCGGCATCGTCCCTCGAGGGCCGTTGAGGAGCACCAGGTTGCGGACGCGTTTGCCCTGTGGGTCGATCAATTGAAACGGTGTCTCCCCGACCATCTTGCGAGACCAGTCGTCAAGCACGAATCGGTCGGCGCCATTGTCGCCCGGATGGAACAGGCCCTTGGTGCTGACGGCAGTCGCGACCTTGTCTAGAGGCAACGGTAAGAAGCGGCCCTTGGCGGTCAGGAATTCAAGCAGGTCCGTGAAGCCTTGAATATCGATTTGCTTTTCGAATCCTTCCGGCATTACGGACTTCTTCGACGCGACCAGTCGGTCAATGTCTTCTCGCAAGACCACCTGCTTTTTTCCTTGAGCGTCAAAGATCTCAACGGCGGTTTGAGTCTCCGAAGCCAGCATGCCGTTGACGACGATTCCGTCGAGAGTCAGGACCGCGTAGCTTCGGTAGTTGCCCTCAACGCTACGGCTCGGATCCAGGATGTGCGTTAACAACTCAGCCTTCGGGTGGACGGCCATGCCCGTCAGATCAGGCCCGACTTTCTTGCCTTCTCCATTGTGTGTGTGGCAATTGGCACAGTTCTTCGTATAGATCGATTTCCCGCGTTCGACATTTCCCTTGTCGTTGGTTGCCTGCATGTAGGATGCGAGTACTTTCTGCCGATCGGGACTGGGAAGTCCGCCGTCACCTGAGAGTACCTGCCGGGACTTGCGGCGAATCTCGACGGTTGGATGCCCCAACAGAGATTGCTGCTGTTGTAGCGTCAGGTCTTCTCGGGCAAGTTGACCTGTTCGGACGGCATCCAACAGATCGACGGTTGTGTCGGGCCGCGATAGCAGGACGCGGATTGACTCGACGCGCCCGGCCGGTGTCATTGCATCCATCGCGTTTAGTATCGTCTTTCCTACCCCGGGTGCACGGCTTGCCTGGAGTGCAGCGATCATTCCAATAGCGGCCGACTGGGGCGTTCGAGGCGTGATGGCATCAAGCAAGTCGGCGGCAACTTCGGCATCCTCCGACATCAACGTGATCAATTGCTTGGCCGCATCGATCCGTAGCATCGGATCATGTTCATCGCTCGACGCGGTTTCCATCAGTGACGCCGCAATGACCCCAGCGTTCTTGGCTAGGTTCTGGCTGCCCCAAGTCTGACCGAGCCGAATGAGTCGCCCCTTTGAGGCTGCGGGTAATGCGCTGAGCAGCGTGACGAGCGATGCGTCGGCCTCTGGGGCCAATTCGAGTTTCGTCGATTTCGGCCAACCATTGGCGAATCCGCGTACGATCGCAACCGACACTGCTGGCCCAGCTTCGGGTAACGAGGGCAACAGATTGACGATCGCGGTTTCGTCCGTCGATCGAGCGAGATGTTGGGCCACGATCGCAACCACGTCTGCCATCGGCGCGGACTGATTCGCCGGTTCTCCGCAAACAAGCTTCAGGAATTCGCCTCCGTTGGTTGCCGCCGCGCTCGTCGCCGCGTCTCTCAACCAGCGATCACTTTGATTTCGCGGCATCACGCTAAGGATTTCTCGTGCGGCATCGGGTGAAGGTGGCATCTCAGCCAACGCCAGCAATGCCGACAAGCGAATCTGCGCGTCTTCGGATTGCAGAGCATTCGATTCAAGCAAGGCTTGGCGACTAACGGCATCGCGTGGCAAAACTTCGATGGCCGTGCGAATCACCCCGGCGGATGGATGGCTCAAGGCCTGATGCAACGATTCTCTTGCCGCTTCCTTGGTCAGAACATCTAGCCCATCGAGTGTGCGCAGGGCATGAATTGCCGCGACATCCAGTCCGA
>JBPCVD010000701.1:0-5292 GCA_051010815.1 Rubripirellula sp. | reverse complement strand
CGTTCAAACAGGGCATCACGACAGATAGCTCAGGAGTGTCGCTCATGGAGTCTTAGGTCTCGAGCTGCCAAGGTTGGGGAGAAGCGGACGCGGGCGGGATGATCATCGTAGTCCTCGCGGCAAGGCGAACCCACCGGGGATCGTCGGTTAGGTTGAGCCGGTGATGCGAGCAGGCATCCGTCGACGCGACAGCAAAACTGCAATCGCGGAACCGAAGGCGGTGGCAACAAGTGGTTCGGTGACGATTCGATATCGGTACGCCGGGATCTCCAGGATACCGGTCACAACTGAAAAGTAGCCGAGGATCAACGCCATCCAAAGACCGTAAGGTCGAGTCGGACCGTTGATGATCAGCAGTATGATCGCGCCAACGAGTCCACCTAATAACAGCGTATTGAGCAGTACAGACTGACTCCAACGATATTGAATCGCCCAGTCAACGGGGGGAACGGAGTGTTGCCAGGTGTCTTGATGGAAGTAATTTCGCGTCTCCAAACCTTGCGGTGGGAGATCCGTCGCAGCACATCTCCAGAAGTTCACCACACGTCGAAACGCCTTGTAGCCGAATGTTCTTGGATCTTCGCGAGCGGCCGCCAACGAGACTGACTTCATCAGTCGATCTGCATTCGCGTCATCCAATCCCGAACGAACCAACGCCTGCGAGACATGCCAAGTATTCCGCCACGATTCTGACGCGCCCACGCTATCGAGCCGTCGAACCAACTCCTCCGCTTCAGCACCATCGGGTAGATCGAGTCCTGCACCGGAACCATCCTGGAAGGTGACGATCCAAACATTGCGTCCGACAAATTCAGTGATGAATGGGCTACCAAAGATTGCCTGATTTCTCATCATCCAAGGTAGCGTGAGCGTTGCCACAGCCAGACAGGCAATCACAAGATGCAGGAGTCGAGTACGGAGGGGAAACGTCCGCATCCCAAGAGCGCGGAGTCGACTGTTCTTGCGGTTGTGAATGTTCAGCAAGAAAATCAGATGTGGAATCCAGAGAAGGATTGCGATTGGACGCGTCAGTAGCGTCAACGCAAACGTGACGCCCGCCCACACTGCACGAGATTTAGTGCCGTACTTGGCGTAATCGAGGATGGCCAGCAAGTGCACCATCATCAGAAAAACGAACAGAGACTCGGAGAGAACAGCGGCACCGAATACCAACGCGGACACGGTCGGCAGTGAGACGATGAGGGTCCACGCGTAGGCGCTAGGAAGCTTCGTGGCACGACTCGCGATTGTGGCTGCGATGAGAATTGTTCCCAACGCGCACAGGCCCTGAAGCACGATGATGGTCATCAACGCTTGCGGACCAGCGATCAATCTCGCTATGGCCAGAAACCAGGGATAAACTGGCGTTCGGTAAGCGATCTGCTTGGCACTTAGCAGGAGGTCTCCCTCCATGACCAACGCGCTGAGTTTCCAGTATTCAGACGCGTCCATTTCGATCGGAACTGGACCGCGCGCTAGGACGGCCGCGATCTTGATGATCGTAAGCAGGAGCAGCGTGAGGACGAGGAGTTTTCTCAAGCGTCGAACGAGTCAAGCGACATGAACTAAGATCAGCGAATCGTAGTCTAATGTCTGCTGCTTGCTCGAGCGATATGACTCGGCGAACTCAGCCCAGATCGCCCGCGAACGGCGATAGGGACTTACCGCGGCGGAATCAAAGTGATCCCGGGTGTCGGTATTTCCGGTGGAGCGAGGTTCGATCGAAAGTAGCTGTTTCGTCGCGAGTTCGTGGACTCAATACGTCGAATCGTTCCGTCGTGACGAGGGTTTTCGACATCGTAAAAGAATTCTTCCGCGAACAGGGCGTAGTAGTAGGTGACTGCATACCACGCTTCGTCGATGTCATGATTGGGCGTGTACTTGCCGAAGATACGTTGCTCCACTTCGCGATGAAGCTTTTGCACGGCTTGCCATTCATGGAACAACCGATTGCTGTGTCGGGGATTGCGCGCCGCGAGCTTCAGCTTTCGACTGGCGTCTTCCAAGCGATCAACGAGCCGTTCATCGTTTCGATCGATTCCACGGAAACTCCGAATCAAGCTTTCAAACCGCTCGACACAGGATCGATATTGCGTTGCCAGCTTATAAAAAGCGGGCGACTCAGCCGATTCCGCTGTGGGAGGTTGTAGAAAGGTTGTAGCAAGAAAAGCGACACAGAAAGTAAGCCGGATCATGTTGGGTCCCCAGGTGCAATCAGTTGGCCGGCATCACCTTTGCCGAGCATGTTGGTCGAATCTCAACCTGCACTGCATACAGCATGCCGGATTTGTTTAATTCTGCAGATGTTCGGTAACCTGCTGGAAATAAACGAGTTAGGGATTCCGCCGATTCTAGTTGGACACTCATGACGTGTGGTCATCCCGATATCAGTGGATCCATTCGACGTCACTCACTATCGCTTCTTGCGCTTCTTTCGTTTGTCACGTCGTTCTTTTTGCCGTTTGGCTTTGTATTTCGGCTTGGAGGTTTTGGTCGTGCCCTTCCCTACCTCGTCTTTTGCAGTGTGGTTCTTCACCACTTCAAGGTAGAGCTGCCGGTCCTGCAAATCGACTTTCGTGACCTTCACTGTCAGCAGGTCGCCCAGACGATAACGATGGCCTTCCTTGAACCCCGTGATCATCTGGCCACGGCGCTCGTAGCGATACTTGTCATTGGGCAAACTGGTGACGGGGATGAAGCCGTCGACAGGTAGCTTGACGCAGCGAGCGTGAATGCCGTCGGCGAACACTCGACTGATGACCGCCTCCATCGTTTGACCAAGGTGTTTCTTGAGAAAATGCAGCAGCTTCAATTCGATCAACTCGCGTTCGGCCGCTGCAGCGTTCCGCTCCATGTCACTGCAGTGATGTCCCAGTTTGACCAGGGACGGAAAAGGATCGTCCGGAGTCGGTTTTCCGTCGATCAGCTTTTGCACGAGTCGATGAACCGTGAGATCCGGGTACCGGCGAATCGGACTGGTGAAGTGGCAATAGTGCTCCATGTCGAGTGCGTAGTGGCCCTCGAGCTGAGGTGCATAAATCGCCTTGTTCATGGACTTCAGCACCGCGAAGTTGACCGCGTCTTCAAGTGGCGTACCCCGAACGGTGTCGAGCACATGTTGAATCTCGAACCGACTTTCGATCGAGTCTGCATCGATGCCCAAGTCTTTGACGAAGTTGCTCAGTTGACGCAGTTTGCGGCGATCAGGCGGTGGATGAATTCTGTGCAAGTAGTTCAGCTTCAAGTCGTCGAGCCATGTGGCCACGGCTTGATTTCCGGCCAGCATGAATTCTTCGATGATCTGATGGCTTTCGGTGTGTTCGACTCGGTACGCACCGCGAACTTTGCCACTCTTGTCCATATCCAACTTGATATCGGGCATGTCCATCGAAAGGGAGCCGCCTTTGAAACGGGCCTTCCGCATCTTCATGGCGAGCGTGTGCATTTCCGTCAGCAGGTCGCAGACGGGCTGGCCCCATGATTCCACAAACTCGCTGGGTTCCGACAAGAACTGATCGACCTGTTCGTAATTCAATCGCAGGTCGCTGTGAATGGCCGCGTTATGGACTTCGGTGTGGGTGACGGTCAGGTCATCAAGGAGTTCGATCTCGACCGTCTTGACCAACCGCATGCGGTCGGGCTGCAAGCTTGCCAGGTGGTTGCTGATGATTTCCGGGATCATTGGGATCACGCGGTCGGGCAAATAAACACTTGTGGCGCGTTGTTTGGCCTCCTCATCAATCTCGCCTCCGATCGGTACGAAATGACTGACATCGGCGATGTGCACCCAAAGTCGCCAACGACCGTTTTCGCGTTGTAGGGAGATGGCGTCGTCAAAATCTCGCGCGTCGAAGGGGTCGATCGTGATCGTCAGCATTTGCGTCAGATCTTTGCGATTCGCCGGAACGCTATCGTCCTCAAACGCGTCGGCTTGAGCACGCGACTCGGCAAGCACTGCTTCGGGGAACTCATCTGGCAACGCGTACTGACGCATGATCGTCAGCGTATCGATGGCCGGGTTCTTGTTACTACCGAGTCGCTCGAGGATGACGGCTTCACCCCCCACGCCGGCATCGTCGGGGTATTCCACGAGCTCCACGAAGACCTTGTCATCGTTCGCTAGCGGCAGACCACGCACGTCTCCGACCGACATCGGTTCCTCGTAGTGGGTTCCGTCTAAAAAGACGGAGGCTTTCCCGTCAACGAGTTGAAAGGTGCCGGTGAATTGGCGGCGAGCGCGCTGCAGAACTTCCACAACGCGTCCTTCGTTGCCACCTTTTCGGCTGGGCCGAATTTGGATCTCGACTAAGTCACCTTCCATGGCGCCTCCGGTCTTTCCGGCTGGCACAAAAACGTCGTCCGGAATGTCCGCGTCATCGTCGGCATGGTTTGGGCGAACAAATCCGAAGTCACCGGCCATCGCCCTGCGAAACGTCCCACGCAGGGAGTCGCTGGGGCCGCCAACAGCACCGACGCTGATCACCAAATGATTGGAACCGTAAATCAGTCGTCCTTCCAGGACCAACTGCTTGATGACTCTGCGCAATTCACGAAAGCCATCGGGATCAAGCTTCAGCTGGGCAGCGATTTGCTTTGGCTTGCTGGGCCGATAGTCGGCCGAGACGACCAACCGCATCACGCGATCGGCCAATTCTGATGAGATATCCATATTGAGAAACATATCCGATTTGGATCTACCTTGGACCGGGTGCCGAAACGCACGCAGTAAACTGATCTCGGCACGTCAAATCGTGGAGATGAAGCGTTGCCTCCGTTTGGCGGCAACAGGTAGAGAGAGATGCCCGCGCATCTTTGGCGAGCTGGGAAAGCCGATCGAATCGCGGCCTAGAGGTTGGCGTCCAAAACGACGCCTGTCAGCAAATGAGACGTCGGTTTGTGTCGTTAGGTTCGCGCCGGATAAAAACAATTGTGAGTGTGCTAGCGGTACCAGGAATGGCGAGTTGAAATGAATGCCTGTTAACTCGCTTTGCGTTGGCGATTAACTCGCTTTGCGTTGGCGATCCGTGTTTCAAGAGCGGAGGGTTTTGATGGATTTGGACCGGAACGGATGGACGATTGAGCCGGCAGTTCTCTCAAGGGACGATTGTCATCAAGTTGGAATCGAGATTGAAAACGTTTTCAACGTGACTGTCGATGGCGCGATTTCGGCCCCACGGGGACGATTGGTCGGGGGCCGCAACCTCTTGTCCCATTGGGCTGGTTGGCGCCGGCTTTTTGACCAGCCGGCAGTGATGCGATTGGTGAAACAGTACGTAGGCTCACAGGCCGGCG
>JBPCVD010000700.1:0-4494 GCA_051010815.1 Rubripirellula sp. | reverse complement strand
TCGGTTGGGATCGGTTTGCTGGATTGCCCCGACATCGTCTCCGATGAAGCATTCGGTCTGGGGTCGCCCAAGGCGCGGCGTGAGTTGCTCGGACGGGCCGCGACTCTCTGCTCTGCTTTTCTTGTGGTGACAGCGGCGGAGTCGTCGCGCGATGGCACGCTTGGTGACTTGATGCGGATCGCTTCCGATTTGATGCCTGGGGTGCCACGCATGTTGGCCGTCAATAAGATTCGTGCGCGGCAATCGCCTGATCAGGTTTTCGATACCTTTCAGCCCCTGGCCAAGACACATGGCGTGGAAACAATTTACGCCGCCTATGATTTCGAAGTCCCATCGAGTCGACCTTTCATTCCGGGTGCCGACGAATCAATGGCGGCGGTCTTGGATCCTGATGCTGACGCATTTCCCGTCTTCTTTTCGCTGTCCGAGGATCCGGACAACAACCCGCCCGCATCGATTCCCGAGGATCGGTTGTTGAGCGCTCTGCCGACCAAGTTGGATCGCGGGCAGTTGTTTGAAAAGTTTCGTGTGGCGTTGCAGTCGAGTCTTCGAAACGTGATCTGGGAAGAAGCGTACGGGACGATCGACCGGGACGCGGATCAGTCACAGTTGGAAACCACCAAAGCGCAAAAGTGTCTGTTGGAGGCGTCGCTCGACTTCTTTGCCCACCGTGAGATCGGGGGCGAGGTTTCTGAGTTGAGGCTGCATCAGAGTGAACGAATCATACGCCAATTGTCTGAGTCTTTTGCGGTGACGGCGCCATGGTACGCGCGTTGGGGCGTGCGATTGAACACACGTGTTCGTAGAATTTTTGGGGGAGCCGGTGATTTCGTTCGACAACTGACCCCTTCCGCGATCGCACAACGAACGGCGGGCGAAATCAAGGACAAGTTTCGTCGTGGCGAATATGGCGGGCTGATGACGCCGGAGCGGCTGACGCAATCGATTGATCGGCATGGTGGCGTGACCGCGCTGGCTCATTGGAGTCGCGGCAGTGCATCGCCCGACATGAATGCCACGCCGAAGTCGATCGCTGCAGGTGATTCGCGTGCTGAGCAACCCGCGATCATTGACGTTGCTGCCTGGAACGAGGCGGCGGAAGCGGCGATTCTTCGCTTTGAACGCGACGACTTCACGTCCCTTGATCCGCGACGACTCGATGATGCAGTGCGAGAAATGTGGAGCGAGGTCCCCACGCACAAGAAGCTGGCCGCTGGGCTGACGCCCTTGGCCGCGATGTTGGCGACCTTTGGTGGGGTCCTGATGATTCCCATTGATTTTGGTGCCACGCACCTGATCGCGTCGGCCTCCATTCCGGAGCTCTTCGCGGCCGCTGGACTGACGACGCTTTCGACGCTTTGGGCCGGCGGGCAAAACACACGCAACGTGGGGCAACAAGCGGCTCGTCAACAGTTGGCCGATTTCCATGCCGTCCTTTGCGACACCTTTGGAATCGCACGCATGACGGAGCCGGCCACGATTCGTGTGGACGGTTCCACCGAGAAGGTTGTGCCATCCAAAATTGTGGTGCGTGACCCGATTGGAAACGCGTTGCCTTTGTACCGGATACGAGATGAGTTTCGACAAGAACTGCAACGGATCGTTGCACGCGGGCCTGTGAACCCGTGACCCCTACCCCTGACGTTTCCCCTTCAAGTGATCGAGATGTCCACAGCTGATTCCGAGGCGAGCAACGCATTAGGGCAACCCGGATTCGAGTATCTATCGCGCGTCCGTCGCGCGACGAGCAGCGTGTTGGGGAACAGTTCGACGGGACGTGAAGTCTTGGAACTCTGTGACGACCACGCGGCAGCTCGCCGGATGATTCTAGAAGATCGCAGCAACGGATTGGTCGTGGTTGCGGTGGTCGGAGCGACGGGGCAAGGCAAATCGTGGATGATCCGACAGTTGATGGGAGGCTCGAATGCAGCATCTGCCATTGTGAGCGGGAACAATGCCAACGAGGCAACCGAGAAGTTGACTTGGGTCGGACCGAGCCCGCCTGCCGACCTCGACTCGCTGCACGAACAGTGCGTGCATTGCAAAGCGACTGACATGCAATCGATTGGCACGCCCTACCTGCTGGTTGATGCCCCTGGGTCGACCGATGATCGACGCTCCATTGCAGGTGTTGCATCGCGCGCTCTTTCGCTTGCGTCCGTCCTACTGCTTGTCGTTCGGCGTGACCAAATCCGCAGTGAAGCGGTCGGCATGCTTGCCCAGGCAAGCGAGGGTACGATCGTCGTGCCAGTGATCAATGCAGTTCGGCACGGCGACGATACACTTGACGCGGATGTGGAATCGCTGGTCGCTCGGATGCGGCATGCAGCGCCGACAAGCTCGATTGCGAAGCCGGTCATCGTCGCTGACTTTGATGTTGCCGGTCGGGACGAATCGACGATCGGAAAGCAGGCGGCGGTCGATGTTGCCGATCGATTGCAGGAAGAGCTTGGCTGCGCCTGGGAAGGCGACCGGCGACGTAGCACTCGACTGTCGGCATTGGACGCCCGTTTTCAAGCCGCGTTGCACTCGGTGTTGAGCGACCAATTGCCGGGCTTGACCGCGGCGGTCCGGCGGCTCAATGACGAGGCAACGGCGTTGCCAGGGGAGATCGCCGAGTCATTGGTGGGACGCGGGGGGCCATTGCGGGCTGCGGTTAGATCGCGGCTGCGACTCGCGCTATTGACCGATACGACCGCGATTTGGTTTCCCTACCGAACGTTTCTCTCGCTGCTTAATCTGACCCATGGGGCCTGGGATCGTGTGCTTCTTTCGCTATCGGGATCGCTCCCTTCGCTGGTTGGCGCGGTCTGGACCAGCACCAAGAACCTGACCGCGGAAAGGGGCGCCGAGCAGGACATGCGTGATGGACTCCAGCGACGCAGTGCGGCGGCAGTCGCGGATCGCCTTGGTCCGCTGGCGGCAAGATTCCATGATGAATTGATGGAATTGCAGCAGGTGCGCCCCGCCTCCAACACGACGGTGACCAATTCATCGCGATCCCAAGTTGCCTATCTTTCGGGCATTGATACGTTGCAGGAAAGCTCTCATCGAATTTTTGACGAACAGGTGGATCGTGTCGCCGTCTCGCGATTCACGGCCGTGCTTTGCGGTATCATCGGCACGGCGATCTTTTGGTTCTTGATGGCGGGTCCCATTGTGGCTCTCTATCGAGGATACTTTGACGCCAGCTATGACACGTTGACGGAACTTGCGGGCGACCTGGAACGGTTTCCCCGTCCCCACATGTCGATGATGCTGACAAGCTTGCTTCTCTCGTCTTTGCCCACGGCCATTTTCGCGATGCTAGTTCTCTCCTTTGCGCAAAGTCGATCTCGAGTTGACCGGGCGGAGTCTCGGATTCGTGACGTCCATCATGAAACGATCCAAAGGCTTCAAAGAGAGGGCGTCTTGCAATTGCAATGGGATGAGCCGCTGCTCGCTGACGCGGAATTTTTGCTTTCCGCCGGAGCCGCGGAAGTGGAGTCACGATGACCTTGTTCGCTGCGACCTTGAGTGTTGGTCTGTTCGGCTTTGATCGTTTTCATTTGGGACTGTTGGCCCAAGGTGAATCGGCATCCGCAGAGACCGCTGGGTTCCTCGATATCATCCTCAGTGGTGGTCTCGTTGGATTGACGATCTTGCTTGTCTTGGTGGCCCTCAGCATCACGGCCGCTTACTTGCTGTTTGATCAAGTGATGACGTTGCGTCGAACCGAGATCTTGCCGGAGGGCGTGAGCGATTCAGTGCGACAGGCGTTGCTGACGGGTCGGCCCGCGGAAGCCGACGCTGCCTGTCGTCGCGCCCCGAGTGTCTTGAGTGTGGTTCTGCTCTCAGGACTTTCAGAACTTGAATTTGGATGGCGAGAGGTGGAAAAGGCGGTCGAAGATGCGCTCGCGCAACAATCGGCCCGCCTGATGCGTCGAATCGAATACCTGTCGGTGATCGGAAACATCGCGCCGATGGTTGGATTGCTGGGTACCGTGACGGGAATGATCTTTGCATTCCAACAGGTCGCCACGACTCGCGGTGCCGCCGGTGCCGGTGATTTGGCGGAAGGCATTTATCAAGCACTGGTGACCACGGTCGGAGGGTTGATCGTGGCCATTCCAGCATTAGCGGTCTACGCGGTCTGTCGAAATCGGGTGGACTCGCTCATCGCCGAGGTTGCCTACCAAAGTCAACACGCGCTTGCGCCGATCAAACGACGACCGAATTCGCGATCACGACAGGCGGCATCCCCTTCCAAGCCAACTGCCAAACAAGCTCAAGCCAATCCCGCGACCGCGCGTAATCCGCAACCGCCTGCGGGGGATCGATCCGATGGACCGCAAGCTCCGCCTCGGCAATGAGGGCTTGCGTGAAGATTCCAGCCAAGGTGTTTCCGTTCGAATGCTTCGAAATCGGAACACGCTGCAATAACGCTGGATGAAACGCGATGCCATCGCGTCTGTGCTGCCAACTTCCACGAGTCTCCTTCAACGAACCGAGCAA
>JBPCVD010000699.1:0-6209 GCA_051010815.1 Rubripirellula sp. | reverse complement strand
CCCGAGGAGGGTGTGATGCCTGCCGGGCATCGCCGTATGCTTCTCGATTGGATTTCCAACGAAATCGAGGCGACATCTGTTTCCGGCAATCGAGGGCGTGTCGTACTGCGACGTCTTAATCGCGTCGAATACCAAAACACAATGAGCGACCTGCTCGGCATAGAGACAGACTACGCAGCGAACCTTCCTCCCGAGGGTCTGTCGGAGGAGTGATTTCAAAACAATGGTGCCACGCTGCAGCTTTCAGATTTGCAATTGGAGTACTACCTGGCAGCAGCGCGAATGGGTATGGCCAAAGCAATCGTGTCCCTTGACCAACCGACGGTCCACACGCATGCCTTCCAAAAAAGCACGAAAGACAAGAATCGCGGCAGCAACCTGCTTGACCATGACGAACAGTTCGTCGCCCGGTTGATGGAATACCCCAACCAGGGTGAAGTCGTGGTTCGGGTGACTGCCCGTGCGAAGTTAGCCAAAGGCCGTGGCCTTCCCCAGTTGCGAGTCGCGATTGGCTACCGAGCCGACGTTCACGCGCCGCATGAATACCTACCGATCCTCGACATTGAGAACGAGGAGTTTCAAACGTACGAGTTTCGCGGACGCATCGAAGACTTTCCCTTGCCGAGCAAGACTCAAAGCAAATTCCCAGGACTGCTGATCTGGGTCGACAATGCTTATGCCGAGGGCCGCGAGAAGCCACGAAAACGTGGTAAGAAGACCAAAGACAAAGCTAAACTGGCGTCCGCAACGCCATACCCGTCGATCGAGATTCAGGAGGTCGAGTTTTCCGGCCCGCTCTTTAAAGCTTGGCCGCCGGCGCATCACACGAACATCCTGTTCCCTTCCTCGAAACGTGAATCCAAAGAAACGGCGTACGTCTCTGACGTCGTCAAACGATTCATGACGCGAGCTTACCGGCGTCCTGTCGCAGCCAAGGAGTGCAAACCGTACGTTCGTTTCTATGCTCAGCTTCGCTCTGCAGGATCGTCGCTCGAAGAGTCGATGCGCGAGACGCTTGCTTCGGTGCTGATCTCCCCCAGCTTTCTGTACTTGATCGAACCGGCTCAGGAACAGACACGTCCGCTGACCGACTGGGAACTGGCATCGCGACTTTCTTATTTCTTATGGAGCACGATGCCGGATGACGAACTCTTTAGCTTGGCTAGCAGTGGCGACTTGCGACAACCGGCGACGTTGAACGAACAAGTTGATCGCATGATTCGTGATCCCCGCTCTCGCCAGTTTGTCGAAAACTTTGCCGGTCAGTGGCTCGATGTCAACGCGGTCGATCGCGTCGCTGTGAATCCAGAGTACTACCCTGATTTTCAGAATGAGCTCAAGACCTCGATACGAGAGGAAACGCTGGCGTTCTTTGAAGCGTTATTGCAACAAGATCTCAGCGCGCTCAACATTCTTGACTCGCGTTTCGCGATGCTGAATGAGTCACTTGCGAATCACTACGGCATTCGTGGTCCCAACAGCAGTCAGTTCGAACGTGTCGAACTCACCAGCGACCAACGGCACCGCGGCGGGGTCCTCACGCATGCCAGCGTGTTACTGGGAAATTCAACGGGCGAAGATTCGCATCCGGTTAAGCGCGCCGTTTGGATTCGCGATCGACTGCTGGGTGACCCACCAGCCGATCCACCACCCGACGTTCCGGAATTGAACGCCACCGACCCGAAGTTTTCCAGCCTTTCGGTTCGAGAACAGTTGCGTGTGCATCGGGATACCGAATCTTGCAACGACTGTCACCGAGGCATCGACCCCTGGGGCATCGCCCTGGAAAACTTCGGCGCGGACGGTTTGTGGCGAGATGAAATCCAACGCAAGAAGGTGAAGGGCCGCGGATTTTTGACGATGGACGTCGAGACGGCAACGGTCCTGCCTGACGGCACGACGATCGATGGTGTCCAGGACCTGAAGACCTATCTGGTCAATCATCGGAGCGAGCAATTCGCGAAAGCACTGACGACCAAACTCTTATCATTTGCGTTGGGACGCAGCGTCGACGTGACCGACGATGCAACGATTGAAGAACTGACCAAAACCTTTGCCGACAACGACTATCGTTTGCAACCACTCATTCGAGCGATCGCTGCCAGCGAGACCTTTCAATCCAAATAGTGAAATCGCATGTCTAGCATTCGACTGAAACGACGAACCTTTGTGCGGGGAGTAGGCGCAGCTCTGGCTCTGCCATTCCTCGAGTGCATGGGGGCCACAAAGACCGCGACTCCACGCCCGAAGCGATTCTGCTCCATCTATTTCCCGTACGGTGTTAGCCTACCGAAGACGGAGAGCGAAGACGCAAAGTGGAACTGGTTCCCAAGCGAGGAGGGTCGTGATTTCCAATTCAACGAAAGTCTGAGTTGCCTAGAACCTCTGCGGCAAGAGGTCACGGTACTGGGTGGCTTGTCGCATCCCCACGGTCGTTCAATCGGAGGCCATGACACCGCCGACATCTTTTTGACTGCCGCAGAATTCAAAGGGGGACGATTCAAGAACTCTGTTTCCATCGACCAGATGATGGCGGCCGAACTCGGTGACGAGACTCGATTCCGCTCGCTTAGCCTGTCGGTCGACGGTGGTGTGGGCGAGGCGACGCGGTCCAGCACGCTCTCCTTCAATCGAAACGGACAACCGGTACCCGCTTTGCATCAGCCACGATTGGTCTTTGATCGATTGTTCGGATCGGAAAACGAGTCGCTAACAGATCGCAAGCGGCGTCTTGAGAATTCGGGCAGCATGCTCGACCTCGTACTGGAGCACTCGAAAACTCTCCGCCGGGAACTCGGCAAGCAGGACCGCCGCAAGTTCGACGAATACCTGCAGTCAGTGCGTCAGATTGAACAACGTGTCGAACGTTCGGAAAAATGGCTCGATGTCCCCAAACCACAAGTTGATCTGGCCGGGTTGCAACTCGATGCTGACGACGAGACACCCGGTGAGCTAATCAAGACGATGCTCGACTTGATGTTTCTAGCCTACCAAACCGACTCGACGCGGTTCATTACCTACCAACTTGGAAACATGAATGGAGCCACCTCCATCGCGACCAAATTCCCGGCGTTGCTTGGGCTAGGCGAGAGCCAACACAAACTCGCGCACGGCTGGAACAAACCGGGTGGAGCCGAAGCGCTTGGCAAGTGGGACCGCTTTCGATCAGAGCAACTCGCCTACTTCCTGCAGCGGATGCAAAACGAACAAGAAGGAGACGGAACTCTACTCGATCACACAATCGTTCTGTACGGAAGCAGCAACAGCAACACTCACAACAACCACAATTACCCGTTGGTGCTCGCGGGCGGAAGCAAACTCGGCCTCCGACATGGGGCGTATCATCGATTTACCGAAGCGACTCCGCTCTCGAATCTGTTCGTCACGGTAATGAACCGCATGGGGCGTGAAACAGATTCGTTCGTCGACAGCACAGGCGAATTAGCAGAAGTCATCGCTTGACCATCAACGGACGCCCTCGCGACGTCTACCCAAAAGGTCAGTTCGCGTTGACGAACGTGACGGCAAATCAGAGTCATGACTGGACGATTCGGCTTCGCAATGCGATCTCGGGGCCGCTGTCTATTGCTGAGGCGAGATCGGCGACTCCGAACTAGCGGGCGGCATGACTTGCCCAGGCATGCAGTCGTCTCCGACCACGCCGAGCCCTGGTCGCGTTAGCTGCAGCCGGAAGTAGTCGGCGAGTGGATTCAAGTGCTTGTCCGAGTCCCAGACGCTGTTGAGGTCTTCGATCACATGATGTGTCGAGACGAGCTTGCCACGTGACCATCGGCGAATGATCGGGTGAATCGCCCAGCTCTCATCTGCCCGATCGACATCGTCCTTGTGAGGACGCTCAATGGCGAAAACGTTGGCAGCTTCGTTGATGCGATCCTGGCCGAATTCCATCGTGATCGTGTAGTACTCGTCACAATCCTGGCCCCAGACATCGTGAACGTAGTCGCAGGACAATTCTTCGTAAAACTTGGCAGATGCTTTTCGATCACGATCGGGGACGATCAGGTCACACAAGAATCCATCTTGTTGAAATAATGCAGATCCCTGATTGATTCGATCCAACACCGCACGACTCAATTCGTCGCCGCAAGGCTTCACCGACTTGAAGTGCAGTGGAATCCCCTGGTAATGCTCGGTCAGTTGCCGACCAAGCAAGCGAACGTTGTAGCGAAAACCGTGAATGAACGCAGACTGTTTCTTTTTGAAGTCGCGCATTTGCATCAGGCAACCGGCGAAATGCAATCCCGGGACGTTGGTCGATTCCCAACGACTCGTCTGATTCGGAAACCGATTCTCAATGGCGAGCTCGGGCCGACAAGATTCGTCGAAGAGCGAGTTGTCGAATTGGAAACCCGTGCAATAGATCACACGGTCATATTCGATCATCTCAATTTCGTCATCGGCATGCTGATAACGAAAGCCGACTTTCAGCTTGCCCGACTTCGACTCGATGGACATCACATCGGCGTCAAGTAAGGCGTTTTGAGATTTCAGTTGATAGGTATCCAGTAAATTATTGTTGACCGCACGCAAGTGACCGACGTGATGCGTCCGCCACGCGAACTTGACGGTTGTCGGGCTGACCAGATGAATGAGCGCAGTGGTACCGACAAGATTGTCTGCTGTCTCGAAGGCTGAGTTGCCCTTGCCGATGATCAGCACACGCTGCCCCGCAAAATCTTCGGGATCAACCGAGACATTGTTGTAGCTCTCCGCGTGCTCAATTCCAGCAATGGGCGGGACATACGGCTTCCAAACACCAGTCGCCACAATCACCACCTTGGCGACGTGCTCGTGACCGTGTTGGTCGGTGACGCAAAAGACATCCTCGTCCTTGGATACGTTCACCACTTTGGTCTGACAGCGAACTTTCAGTCCGTACTTGTCGGCGAAGTCGCCGAGATACTTCACCAACGCATCAGGGTGTGGAAAGTAGTCGCGGTCGTAATCACGAAACAGCAAGCTGTGATCGCGGGTCAGAAGCGAATTCCAATCCCAGCGCAGATTAACCCGTGGGTCGTCACAACCTGTGTAGACCTTGTTGATCGATATCAACTTTCGGTGGCGAGGATACTTGTTGAAGAAGTCGCCGACTTGATCCCCCGCTTCGAGGATCTCGTACGAGACGCCAGACTCTTCAAACTCATAACCGAGCTGCAACCCTGCTGGGCCGCCGCCGATGATCAAATAGTCCAACGGTTGCGATAGACTCGAAACCATGATGCTCTCTCTTGGGGTCTCTTCCTGGTGCCATTCATTGGTGGAATCATCCGCGCCCGGCGTTGATGATCTCCAAGCGTCGCGTGCTCGATCGGCGACGAATCCCTACCCGCAAACAAGAGGTCGAGTGCGACAACCGAGTCTCGAAACGACCTGATTTCGGGCGACAAAGTTGCTCTCACCCTTTCGCGGCATACTAGTTGCGAATGCATGAAAACGCAATGATTTCTGCCTTTAGAGGGGCGCTCGCGACATCCGATTGCGTGCGGCAACGGTTCTGGCAATGGTTCCGATTCTGCCGTCGCCTGGCCCTCAGATTCTTCGGCCCACCTCGGCCACCATGGCGGCATCCTGAGGGAATTCTCCGGTCTGGAGCTTCGAGTAGACGAGCTCCCCATCGACCGTAAGCTCAAAGCACCCTCCGCTTGACGGTACCAGCTCAAGAGACGCGATTTTCTGCTTGAAATGCGTCAACAATTCGGTCGTCAAACTGACGGCCTGCGATTCATAGCCTCAGGCCGCGCAATATCGAAGATGGACGTTCATGTCGTTCTCGGAATGGGCGAAAGTGGAATCTTCAGCTTACGCGACACCGCTTGAGCTCGCCACTCACGCCCAGTGGGCAGCGATCCGCTTCGCAGCGCCGGGAATGACCGTCAGGCGCTGAGGACGCTTATTCGTCTTCGAAACGATACTTCCCCATCAAATGAAGGTTCAAACGTCTGAGTGGATTGTGACGCCTGCTCGCCGTTCATCACTTGTCCCCCGTCTAATCACCGTGGAATCTAGAGACACAGAAGATGCGAATTCCCCCTGGCTGGCTACTGATCACCTGTTTTTCGTTGGTCCTGGCGTTGCCGCTAAGTGACCTGTCTGCACAACGACCTGAAAACGGCGAGCGTCGCGAAGGCACGCGCGGCGATGACCGAGGAAACAACCAAGATGGCTTCGGCGGTCGGGGGGGTGGATTC
>JBPCVD010000698.1:0-4108 GCA_051010815.1 Rubripirellula sp. | reverse complement strand
CGAATCCAAACGCCATTTTCGTGGGAGGCAGTGGTCGAGTGGTCCCCGATTTGGTTGCGGCCGCGATCACCCGGCTCACCGAGGGGGGGCGAATCGTTGTCAACGTTTCGAGTCCTGACAACCTTGTTGCCGTCCAAAACCGAATCGACGAAGGCGGTCTGCGAAGTGATGTGCGGATGATCAACATCGCGAGAGGGCAGTATCAACTCGACCGCGTCCGTTTCGATGCCCTCAATCCGACGTTCCTCGTTCTGGGCCACCGCTGAGCCTCTTGATGACCGGTGAGGCATTCGGAGATCAGTCCCGAGTCTGGGATGTCCGTTTGACCCCTTGGGATTCGTCAATCAGCTCCGCTTCCGCCGCGCACTCGGATTATCTTGTGCGGAAAAGGTAGTTTCGGATAGTTTCTCGCGGAATGGATGCGGTAGTCGCGCGAATTTGATTCCGCCGTCCGACGACCTGATTAGCATTCTTACCACCCGTCCCTTTCACGTCACGGCGATCCAGCACCATGCAGGTTCAAAAGGCTGTCATCACTGCGGCCGCACCCAATCAAAACCGGCTTCCGCTTCAACAGTTGGTCGACCGCAATGGCGAGGACAAGACGGCGTTGCAGCTAATTGTGGAAGAAACGGCGGCAGCGGGCGTCGAAGAAATCTGCGTCGTCATCCAGCCTGGCGATCGCGATGCCTATCAATCGGCCGCCGGGAATCAGCTTGGGAGTCTTCACTTCGTCGAACAGCCCGAACCGCTCGGTTACGCCGACGCCATATTTCGAGCGCAACCCTTCACGGGCAAAGATCCATTTTTGCATCTGGTCGGGGATCACCTCTATCTCAGCTCCACCGACCAACCTTGTGCCAAGCAACTCGTTGAAATGGCGTCCGAGTTCAGTTGCTCGGTCTCCGCAGTTCAGGCGACTCGTGAAAACAACCTGCCATACTTCGGCGTCGTCAGCGGGCCACACGTCCCTCGCTACGAGGGTTTGTATGAAGTCGAGAACGTCGTGGAGAAGCCAACCCCGACGCGTGCCGAGCAAGAACTCGTGACTCCAGGTTTACGAGCGGGGCATTATCTGGGTTTCTTCGGGATGCATGTTTTCACAGCCGAAATCATGACGCTCATCGAGCGGTTGCTCGCCGATCAAAAGCAAGATCGCCCCACGCTCTCTGATGCCGCTGCGATGCTTCCAACACGCGGCAAGTACTTGGCCTACATGCTGCAAGGGAGTCGCTACAACCTTGGGATTCAATACGGATTATTGAAAGCGCAGCTTGCCATTGGCCTGAGTGGTGCCGACCGTGATTTGATCCTCACGGAAATGGTCGAACTGCTGGCGAATCGCAGCGAGGTACAAACGACACGATGAGCGAGTTAATTGACATCATCGTTTCGGATCAGGATGACGTTCGGAACCGATCATTGGAGTCGGTATGCCGCGACGCTTGCCTCGATCAACTACTGAAACATTGCCATGCATTGGATCAGTTTCGTCGTGTGGAAGAGAACCTTTACCATCGCGTCCGCGCGTTGTTCTTTCTGTCTGCCATCTACCGCTATCACGTTCCGCGACGGCTCGCGGCCACTCAGTCCGGTCTCGTTCCCTTCTCGGGCTATGAACACCTGCTAGCGCGACGATTCGTCGAGGCGATCGATGGTTTCATAGAAACACAAGCCGAGTCTGGCGCCAGCGATGGTGTCTCGAGCGCTTTGGCAGAGGCTTACCACCAACTCGGCTTCCAAACTCTCGCAGACCAAGTGCGTCGCAGCGTACGGACGGTGCGTGGCAACCAATGGATGTTTCGACTTGGCCATCCTGCCGACCATCCGCTGCGCATTCGCAAGGAGCTTTTGAACGCCGACGTAACGTCGGGCGCGATGCCCATTTTGCGGGAAACGACCGCCGTCCGAATGGACTTCTCCCACAGCGCCTGGAGCGACATCTTCTTCCTCGGGATGGATTTCCCCGAGGGTGCGCGTGTCCTCAACGTCTCCGTGGACCTCGGTGTTCGTGGTCGTGACGCGTCGCCTAAACCGCCCATCGAAACTTATTTTCGCGTCATCGACGAACCTGTCATTCGACTTGCCAGCGTCGATCTCGGAGCCACTGCCGAGATCAATTCGATTGCGGAAATGTTTGATTTCGCAAGAGACTATCTGGGGCTTTTGAAAGCCGCCGTGATCGCAGCCGGAATCGTCCCGCCGGGCCTGGAGGGGTGCCAGCAGTCGATGGGCGAACTCCTCACGCGTCTGGTGGGCCATGGGCGTGGGATTGAACTCGTCAGCAAGATCAACGACATCCCCAAAGGTTCGCGGCTGGCGGTATCGACCAACCTACTAGGGTCACTGATCTCCGTCTTGATGAGGGCAACCAATCAAGTCCCTTCGCTAACCGGTCCCCTGGATGAATCGGATCGGCGACTCGTCGCGGCACGCGCGATCCTTGGTGAGTGGATCGGCGGTAGCGGTGGGGGTTGGCAGGATTCGGGTGGTGTTTGGCCGGGGATCAAGCTGATCTGTGGAACCACGGCGGAGGAAGGAGACCCAGAATTCGGAATTAGCCGTGGAAGATTGATGCCAGTGCATCAAGTCCTTCAAGAAGACGACGCTTCCGCGGCAACACGCCAGAAGATCCAAGATTCGCTGGTTCTGGTGCACGGCGGCATGGCTCAAAATGTCGGTCCGATCTTGGAAATGGTGACCGAACACTACCTGCTTCGCAGCGAAAAGGAGTGGGCAGCCCGCGCCGAAGCGATGCAAATTCTGGATAACGTTGTCGACGCAATTGCGGATGGCGACGTTCAAAGGATCGGGGAGGTGACCACACGCAATTTCGAAGGCCCTCTGCAGACGATTATCCCCTGGGCGACCAATCGCTTCACCGATTCGCTGATCGAACAGTGTCGTGAAGCGTATGGCGAAAAGTTCTGGGGCTTCTGGATGCTCGGGGGAATGTCAGGTGGCGGGATGGGTTTCATCTTCGATCCTAGCGTCAAGTCGCAGGCCCAAGACTGGCTTGCCAAGACGATGGTGGAAACGAAACGCCGACTGGAAACGTCGCTGCCCTTTGCGATGGACCCCGTCGTCTATGACTTCCAAATCAACGACGATGGTTCCAGCGCCGAGATGATCACGGGAGATGCGGCAGGCATGCCGGATCGCTATTACGCGCTGGTCTTACCGAGCCTGCTGCGGACGCCGATAAGGTTGCTTCCGATGGACCGCCGAATCGAACTGGAACAAATCGGCACACGCTGCAGGGAGGAAGACCGAAACACAGCGGCTTTGCTTCTCGACAGCGTTCTGCCCCAGTCTGGCGGTAGTGAAAAGAAGACAACCTCGCTGCAGGAGATTCTTTCCGAGTGTGGGTTCGATCGCCACCAGCACGAAACCATTCGTAGCGATTTACAGAGTGGACGGATTGGCTTGTCACAAAACCGTTTGCCCTCGAACATCGCCATTCGTGACGTTCAGCCATCCGACGTGATCGACGTACGGGAAGGCGTGGAATCCAAATTCGCTGACCTTGGACGAACTGCGATTCGAAACGGCGAAGTGGCCGTCGTAACGCTCGCTGCCGGTGTTGGTAGTCGATGGACCGAGGGCGCAGGAGTTTGCAAAGCGCTCCACCCCTTCAACCAATTTGCGGGACGGCATCGTAGTTTCCTGGAAGTCCACCTCGCCAAGAACCGCAAGACGACGTCCCTCTTCGGCGGCGCCATACCGCACGTCTTTACGACCAGCTATTTGACGGACGCGGCAATCCGTGACCACTTGGCGGCACGTCGCAACTACGACTTCGACGGTGATGTGCACGTCTCGACGGGGCAAAGCATCGGGCTGCGGATGATTCCCATGGTTCGCGACCTGCGGTTTCTTTGGGAGGAAACGGCTCAACAGATTTTGGATGAGCAACAGCAAAAGATGCGTGAAAGCGTTCGCGGCGCGTTGATTGACTGGGCGAAGCAAGCCGGCGAGGGAGCGGACTACACCGACAATCTGCCAAACCAATGCATCCATCCAGTAGGACACTGGTACGAGATCCCCAACATGCTGCGAAACGGGTTACTGCGGAAGATGTTGGTTGATCAACCGGAGTTGAAGTACT
>JBPCVD010000697.1:0-4452 GCA_051010815.1 Rubripirellula sp. | reverse complement strand
CGCCACCCGATGATGATGAGCGGCGCATCTGTCTCGACTCGGCGTTCAGTCTCGGACAATCGTTCAGTCTCGGACAATGGTTCAATCTCGAGGGCCAATTTTCAGCCAAGTTCAACCGAGCATCAGTTGAACCCTAGACATGTCTGCTGTCTATACGGGAATCGACGCGGGCCGGCCCAACACGGGTTCTGGAGAGGGATTGGTGGGTGCGAGGTCCGCCCGCTAAGATGACCGTCGCCGCCCCTGGAGACCTCCCGGTGAAATCTTCCAACTCTACTTACACGCATTCGAACGCAAAGTCGGCCGAAAAGCCACGTGTGCGCCGAATCGGTTCGCTGGTCAGTCAGCTGATGTCGCGGCGGGGTTATGCTCAGGTCGCTGCGAACGAGGCGCTTCAGCAAATTATGGCGCGTGAAGTCGGTGATTCGTTGGCAGACGCGTTTCGTGTGGGAAATCTGCGACAGGGTGTACTTCAGGTTTATGCCTCCGATTCGGTCACGATCCAGGAGCTGAACTTTCGCAAACGCGCGATTTTGAAACGCATTCAATCAGAGTTGCCTGACAACAAGATCACCGACCTGCGGTTCCGCGTTCAGTCCTAGCATTGATGACGAAAACGGCGTCAATTTTGAGCGGCGACGATGGCATCCGAAGATGCTGGTGGTGCGGTGCCGACCCGTTGTACGTGCACTATCACGACAACGAATGGGGCGTCCCTGTTGCTTCTGATGAACGACTCTTTGAGAAGATGTGCCTGGAAGGCTTTCAAGCCGGATTGAGCTGGATTACGATTTTGAAAAAGCGCGAGGCATTTCGGTCCGCGTTCTGTGATTTTGATTTTCACCGCGTCGCACGGTTCACCCCCAAACGCGTTGAAAAACTAATGCAAGATGCAAGTATCGTGCGGCATCGAGGGAAAATCGAATCGACGATCAACAATGCACAGCGAACCATAGAAATGGTTGATGAGTTTGGGTCGTTAGCCAGATTCTTCTGGCAGTTTGAACCCAAGAAGTCACCGGTTGTGCGAAGGCGAGATCAGATCGAAAGCAAGACCGAGGCATCGACCGAGTTGAGTGTATCGCTGAAACGACGAGGTTGGACTTTTGTCGGCCCCACCACATGCTACGCACTGATGCAGGCGATGGGGATGGTCAACGACCACCTTCGCGGATGTGATGCCTGGGCAACCATCGACCAGGCGCGACGAAGTTTTACGCGGCCCGGTTGAGGCTACTTGGACCGACGGCTCCGACGATTGGGTCGACGCGCAAAATCATCCGTGAAAGGAGATTTCTCGAAGATCACGTCGTCCGAGACACGGGGGTCGCCTGTCGTTGTCAGTTCCTTCATCAGCCGGGCGTGCAGCGCTTGTCGCGTCGTTTGCGACGAAGCATCCTCGGCTAGATTCTTCATGCAGTGTGGGTCCTGCTGGATGTCATAGAGTTCGAATTGGGGAGGTCGTCCCACGGCGTAATCGAAGAACTTTGGCGACTCGGTACGGTGCGTGACGATCCAAGCTTTTGTCGGGCTTGCATCGAGATCGCCAAAGGCCGCGAAAGTGTTTTCTCGCAAAAGCTCGTACGGGGGCATGTCTGCATCGGGGCCTCCATAACCGGGGCCAATTCCCATCGGCCAACGCTCAGGCTCAAAATTGATGATGTACAGATACTGGTCTGTCCTCAAGGCTCGCTGAGGGTATGGCTTGTTGCCGGTTCGAGCCTTCGCGACGTGCCTCTCTCGCCCCGTAAAGACGGCATCACGTTGCGGATCAACTTGGCCGGATTTGTCGCTTTGCAGAATCGGGACTAGAGATCGCGCCGTCATGTTTGGTGGTGTTTGGACACCGGCGGCTTCCAGAAAAGTCGGTGCGAGATCGGGCAAGGAGACGAAGTCGTCCACCACACGATTGGTTGACTGAATGCCTCGGGGCCAGCGAATGGCCAGCGGTACTTGCGTCCCCAGATCGTAAAGGTTGCACTTTCCACGCGTCACGCCAGGGATGCCGTGATCGCCACTGACAACCAGAATCGTGTTGTCGTACTCACCGACCCGTTTGAGTTCTTCGATGATGACGCCGAGGCCCGCATCGAAGGCTTGTGCCTCGCCCAAGTAGTCGGCAAAGTCCTCGCGGACGACCGGAACATCGGGAAGAAACGGTGGGAGCTTGCCCTTCAAATCATCGGGGTCGATTCCCCACAGCTCTTTGCCACTTCCCGCGATCCATTTCCGATGGCAGTTTGTCGGCCCGAACCAGTAACAAAATGGCTCATCCCCGTCGGTCGACGCATCGCCGTCTGCATCGAGAAACGATCGAACGTTCTTTCGTACCTCCTCGAGCAGTTCGGCTTTGCCCGCGTCATGATCTGGATTCTTCATTGCCGCTTGAGAGAACCCATTGAAGCGTGAACCGTGGCTGTTGAATGCGCGGGGCGCGCCCCCGTGAGGTGCATTTGCCGGCGATCCTGGACTCCAGACCTTGTAGGTATGTCCGATGCGATAGCCGGCGGATTCCAAGAGCAGTGGATAGGATGGAATCGTCATGTCCCAAATCGCACCCTGTAGAATCGACGCCCGATTGCAGCGCCAAAAATGCTGTCCGGATAGAAGCGAGCTTCGGCAGGGTGTGCAGGAAGGCGCACTCACGAATGCACGCGTGAACAAGACTCCGTCACCAGCTACGGCATCAAAATTGGGTGTCGAAACATGATCGTTGATCCCGCCGGGATCGAGCCGACCATAAGCACTCGCATACTTTCCCCAATCGTCTGCGAACGCCATCACGATATTGGGTCGATCATCGGCTTGGCTCTTTCGCAGTGGCGAAGCAAGCCAAACAATTCCGACCGCTACGAAGAGAACGATGCGGGGCGAGCGGATTCGGAAAGTATGCATGGGCAGGTAGGTTGGGTTGGCAAGGGAGAGTGGTCGAGCCCGATATCTTAAACGATCTGGTCAGCGAGTCGGGCAATCCGTTTTGGGGCTTTGGGTTTGGAGACGGGCCGTTGCCACCACCACCCCTCTACCCTGACAATGGAAATCCCTCTCAATCACAGGCGGAGCATTCTGATGAACGACGAAACTCAAGAAGAGAAACCTAGTCCCGTTCCTCTGTCCGCCAACGCTCGTCGAGTATTGGGGGTGCTGGTCGAAAAAGCCAAGACGACCCCCGACAATTATCCCCTGACATTGGCGGGGATCATTAGCGGGAGCAATCAAAAATCGAATCGTGCCCCGAAAATGGACTTGGATGACGACGACGCCCTGCTGGCACTGGATGAGTTGCGAGGCGTTGGGGCGGCTCGAGAGGTTCAGGGAAGTGGTCGAGCGATCAAGTATCGACATGCCGCTTACGATTGGCTTGATGTGGACGGACCAGGCTCTGCAGTGATGACGGAACTCCTCCTCCGAGGACCTCAGACGCTTGGCGAGATTCGAACACGCGCGTCAAGAATGAACCCATTTGGCGATTTGGACGCCGTGAAGGAAGTCGTGGACGGGCTGGTGGAAAAGGGACTGATGGAGGCGTTGACACCTCCTGGGCGAGGTCAGACCTTCACGCATACTCTCTACCAACCTCAGGAGCGTCAGTACTTGAACGCGAAGCTTGAGAAGCAAGCGGCCGCGTCGAGTCCCGTCACAACCGCCAGTCCCTCGAAGACGGCGGTTGACTTGTTGGTCGAACGACTGGACGCGGTCAACGACAGGATCGAACAGCTCGAGCAAAGGATTGCCGAACTGGAAAGCTAGGAATCACGACCACTGACAGAGTGATTCGATGTAGTCGGCGCTGCCATCGCGTTTCCAGGGGTCCAGTTGGGCCTGGGCTTTCAGTTGTTGACCCCGCAGAAGCGGAGTCACGAAGAATGAACAATCGATCTCTGGTAACGCGGTCATGTCGCCCCAAAGTTTTTCGAATTGAGCGACGGGGAAAATGTCCTCCTGAGCATGCCCCCAACGCTTCTTTACATCCTTCAACGTGATGTAGGTTGGCAGTCGCGTTGCCATCGAACGGACAGCGGCATTGACGGTCGCGGTGTCGTGCAAATCGTCACGCTGAAGTTCAAACGCGTTTAGAAGCTGGTCGATGTCGATCCACGTGGTCATGGAGTTGTAGAACGTCAATCCAAACTCGGCTTCTTCGTTTGGCATCGCCAGACCTTCCACCAGTCGGGCTCTACCGTTGACCGACGCAAGTCCACCGCCGCGATCGTCGATTCGGCGACCGATGACTTCGAAACTGAGCGCACTCTGTCCGTCGATGTGCATCCCCAACAAACCAGGATCGACGTTTGCTCCCAGCGTGTCGATGTTGTGCAGCATTAAGTACTTCAACTCCGGTTGATCAACCAACATCTTCCGCAGTAACCCGTTTCGCAGCATGTTGGGGATCTCGTACCAGTGTCCTACTGGATGGATGCATTGGTTTGGCAGATTGTCGGTGTAGTCCGC
>JBPCVD010000696.1:0-9754 GCA_051010815.1 Rubripirellula sp. | reverse complement strand
CGGTGATCGCATCGACAAGTTTCGAGAACTGCCCCGTTGGCGAATTGCTGTCGGTGGAGACAGAGATCGGACAGTGGACAGCGGGCAAAGAGCATGCGGAGATCGATGATCGGCATTCGCGATCGGGTAGTCAGTGTCTGCATGTGCTGGGTGGCGAGGATCGAATGGTTCAGTTGGAAATTGACGCACACGCGAAGGCTGCGGGATTGATCTTTCACGCGGAGCGATGGACGCGTCGCACGCCCTTTGAATTTCGCGTGGAGGCGATGTCGGGATCCGATGATCGTTGGACGGAAATCTATAACGGTGATCAGGACGTTCAAATCGGACGCTTCTCA
Source organism: Rubripirellula sp. (assembly GCA_051010815.1). Lineage (GTDB taxonomy): Bacteria > Planctomycetota > Planctomycetia > Pirellulales > Pirellulaceae > Rubripirellula. The sequence continues at coordinate 9,416 of JBPCVD010000696.1, read as the reverse complement.
ACACGTGTCGCCGTCGCGCTGCCTCCCGATACGTCGCAGCTAAGGTTCCGTTGCACCAGTCCGTCACGTTCGGGGTTGCTGATGGATGATGTGGCGATCGTGGATGCGCAAACTTTGCGGCAGAGTGAGCCGCAGCCTGTGGGGACGCAAGACGTTTCCAAACGACAGAAACCACTTGGCTTCGCACGTCCCTTTTCGGATCACATGGTGCTTCAATCGCATGCGGAGTTGCCGGTGTGGGGATACGCCCAGCCGGAGAGTCGCGTGCTGGTCCAGTTAGGACGGGAGCAACTCGAAACCGTCGCCAACATCAATGGAGAATGGCAGGTACGGTTCAACCCTCGACTATCGACGTCAGAGCCCGTCGAATTGGTCGCCACGGTTGGTGCGGACCGCAAGGTCATACGCGATGTGCTCGTCGGGCAAGTCTGGTTTTGCGCGGGCCAGTCCAACATGGAATGGACTCTTCAGAAGTCCGCTGGCGGCGCGGAAGCACTGGCGACGCTGGATAACCCCAGCATTCGTCTCTTGCATCTTCAAGCTGCCGCCAAGGGAAGCTCTGGGCGATACACCGCGGAGCAGATAAACCGACTCGTCCCTGAGAAGTTTTCGGAAGGGCGTTGGAAGTTAGCGACCTCGGAATCGGCGCGTGACTTTTCAGCGGTGGCATGGTATTTCGGTCAGCGTTTGCAACGTCAGTCCAAGCAACCGATCGGTTTGATCTGTGCGGCAGTCGGCGGCACGCCCACCGAAGCGTGGATATCGCGACAGGCATTGGAAGCGGACCCTGCGCTGAAAGGAATCGTTGCGGGCAATTGGCTTGAGAATGAACAGTTGGGTGATTTCTGTCGCGAGCGTGGAAGCTTCAATCTGAGCCGAGCGATCGAGTCCGACACGCGAATTCCAGGCGACAAGCTCGGGCCGAATCACTCCTTCAAGCCAGGTTTCATGTGGGAGGCATCCGTCAAGCCCGTGGTTCCCTTCGCGATTGCGGGAGTGATTTGGTATCAGGGGGAATCGAACGCCGAAACCCTCTTCCGCGTCTCGCAGCATCAACAACTATTTCCGACGCTGGTCTCGCAATGGAGACGCGATTGGTCGCGTCCGAAGCTCCCGTTTGCCTTCGTGCAGCTGCCTGCGTTGAACCGTCCTTTCTGGCCGCTGTTTCGTGATCAACAGCGTCGCATGCTGGACCAGATCGATCATTCGTCGATGGCGATCACGATCGATACGGGGCATCCGACCAACGTGCACCCAAAGGAAAAACGGGTCGTCGGAGAGCGTTTGGCGACGTTGGCCCAGGAGCTGACTCGACCGCGATTCTCGGAACCACTTCATCCCGCCTCCGGGCCACTGCTGGATACGGTGTCGCCTGAAGGTAGGGGGTTGGTGGTGAAGTTTCGATCCAATGTTGGTGGTCTGCAGTCCAGTGACGGAGGACCGCTACGGCATTTTGAGGTTGCCTCGCAGCAGGGTGAGTTTGTCCCGGCGGTGGCGAAGCTACAGGGTGACAAGAGGATTCGCGTATCGAGTCCGAAGGTCGAGGATCCGCAGCATGTTCGCTACGCCTGGAAGCCCTTTCCGACACCCGGGGTCAATCTGGTGGACGCTCAAGGACTGCCGGCCTCCCCTTTCTCGACACGACCCCAAAGCAATCGACCGAACGTGCTGCTGATCGTGGGAGAGGATCATGGATGCGAGCTGTCTTGTTATGGCGATCCCGTGATCGAGACTCCCAATATCGATCGATTGGCGGCCGAGGGAATGCTGTTTGAAAATGGATACGTCACGCAATCGGTATGCAGCCCTTCACGTAGCACATTATTCACTGGGCTTTACCCTCACCAGAACGGCCAACTTGGACTAGCCACTCATCAGTTTCGTTGGTTTCATCCGTGGCCGACGACCTATTCGATGTTGAAGCGATCCGGGTATCGAACGGGGTTGATCGGCAAGACGCACGTATTGCCGGAGAAAGCAGTCGAGTCGTTCGTTGATTTTCGATTTCAAAAGTCGTCGAACTTTGCGAAGAAGAAGGTCTCTGACTATGCGGTCCAAGCTGGGAAGTTCTTTGACGAATCGGACGATCCGTTCTTCATGACCGTGAACTATCCCGACGCTCACTGGCCGCTGCAGGGGAAAGTCGAGGGGCTTCCGACGCAACAAGTCGACGCCGAGAAGGTCAAAGTGATGTCGTACGTCGGCAGCGAAAACGAACGCATGCGAAAGGTCGTGCAGAACTATTACGACTGCATGTTGCGGTTGGATGCTTGTGTGGGGCAATTGTTGTCCGAGCTGCAGCGGAGTGGGAAGGCGGACAATACGTTGGTCGTCTTTGTGGGTGACCATGGCGCTCAGATGGCGCGGGGCAAGGTGACCGTGTACGAAGGCGGGATGCGTGTGCCGCTGATCGCCCGATGGCCCGGCAAAATTGAAGCAGGTCAGCGAACCAAGACGTTGGCCTCCACGATCGATCTACTACCTACGTTCATGGAGGCAGCGAATGTGGCCTCGCCGGAGGGTCTGCCGGGGAAATCACTGCTGCCTGTTCTGGAGGGCGACGTCGAGGAAGAGTTTCGCGAGTATTTGTTTTGTGAAAGGAATTGCGACGCGGCGCACCTGACCTTTCCCCAGCGAACCGTTCGTGACGGGCGATACAAGCTGATCCACACGCTGGTTCAGGACCGAGAGGATCCAGCAGCTCGCTACTATCGCGTGCATGGAGCATCGCATTGGTCCGGATCGCTCACCGACCAGGAGCTGGAGAAAGCAGACGATCGGACACGCGATGGTTATGCCCGTTGGCTCCACCCGCCGGAGTACCAGCTATACGATTTGTCATTGGATCCTGATGAATGGCATGACTTATCAGAGGATCCGATGCATGCGGCGACCAAGCAGCGTCTTTCAAAGGCGTTGCAAGAGTGGCAAGTAGAAACCGACGATCCCTTGCGTGATCCGCAGAAGCTGAAGCGATTGATGCAAGAGACGGACGAGCTGAATCGGAAACAGCTGCGATCGCCACCAGCCGGTTGGCAATACCTTCAATACTTGCGTCCCGCGTCGTTGCCGGCTTCAGAGACACCGGCCCAAGCAAAGACGGTCCCGAAACACACTTCCGGAGATTCCTCGGCCGATGCTGCGTCCGATTCCCCTTCTGAGGCGGAAAACCTGATCCCAAGCGAGCGTCTTCCGTTGACGCGTAGCCAACCGCTGTTTGTCTCGGGGACAGAGGAAACGCATACCTTCCGAATACCCGCGATTGCGACGGCTACCAATGGTGACCTGATCGCCGCCTGTGATGCACGCCGCAAGGGATCTGCCGATTTGATTCACCAGCGTGAGATCGACATTGTGTTTCGACGAAGCAACGACGGCGGGCGAACGTGGACTAACATGCAAACGCTCGATTCGGTTGACGATGGTGGTTGCAGTGATCCATCACTGCTAGTCGACCGTGTGACGGGCGATGTTTTCTGTTTCTACAATTACATGGTGCGAGACAAGTCGAGCAAAGAGTTTCGTTTCTACGTTCAGCGAAGTTCGGATCATGGCGCCACGTGGGGGCCTGCGATTGATTTCACGGACCAAGTCGCGACGCCGGACTTGAAGCAGAGTTTCAAGTTCGTCACTTCCGGACGAGGTATTCAGACGCGAGACGGAACGTTGCTGCACAATTTCGTGCGGGTCGGCAAAGGAGCGACGTTGTTTGCCAGCGGTGACCATGGCGAAACGTGGCATGCAACTGGCGAAGTCTCGCCTGGGGATGAGTCAAAGGTCCTTCAGCTGGATGATGGTGCCTGGATGGTGAATTCGCGAGTCGCACCCGGGAAGCGATTCGTGCATCGATCCTCCGATCAAGGGGCGACTTGGACGAGCGTGGAGTTTGCTTTGCCTGATCCGCGGTGCAACGCGAGCATTTTGCAATACACGTCCAAGAGCGATGGTTTTGCAAAGAATCGGCTGCTGTTTTGCAATGCGGCATCCAATCGAGGCCGAAAGAACCTGGCCGTCCGCATCAGCTACGACGACGGACGAACATGGAGCAAAAGCAAAGTGATCGATCCCGGACCGTCTGCCTATTCCGAGCTCACCGTTTTGACCGATGGAAGCATCGGAGTGCTGTATGAACCGGGTTACAAGGAGGTGCGGTTCGTTCGCTTCACGCTTGAAGATCTCACCGACGGTGATGATCGCCTGAATCGGTCGTACAAGCCGGCAGCAGTCTCTGGGAAGTCACCATCGGCATTGGAAGCTGGGCGTTAGAAAACATTCCCCAGATGAATCTGAAGGTGGAGGGCGAGGGCGACGGTACCTCGATGGAGCAGAGAACGCCATGATCAGAACGGCGTCGTTTGGATGCGAACTTAAACGCGATCCTCAGGGCATCAGAACGGCATCGCCATCGACGCGGATCGCGAACGGTTGCGTCTGTCGAGTGCGATCAATCGCGAGCACGATCACATGCTCGCCTTCCGCCAGTTGCAGGGCTTCCAACTTCCAGATGGGAGTTGGTTTCGTATCGACCCAGACCTCGATGCCCTCGGTCGGCAAGTCAATTTTTGCGATTCCTTTTTGCGGCATGGAAACATTGAAGCGGATGAACGAGGTGGGTGGCGTTTGCCGATGCTGCTGGAACCGATCGAGTTCGATCAGCGGGATGGTGCCGTCAACCTTCGTGGTCTGAGCACGCCAGGTCATGGCCGGGTCATCGCTTGCGGCCGTATCCGTGCTGGTGCGATTGAGGCGTCGATTCGCCTCGTTCGTGTAGACGAGTGTTTCCAAGGAGCGAAGAATCGGCTCGGTTGAAACCGTGTAGGCAGGCTCTCGTCCGAGCACGGTCATGAACGTGATCAGGTCGACGAGCTCCGACTGAGTCAGGGAATCGAGAAGCCCTTCTGGCATCAATGACTTACCCGGCTTTTCCTGTTCGATCGCATCGGTTGCAATTTGAATCTCTTTGCCGTCAGCAAGTCGCATTCGAACCGTCTTCTCATCGCGTCCGATGACAATGCCGTTGATGACTTCTGCCTCGTCGGTCAGGACCGTCAGTGTCGTGAAGCCCTCTTTCAGTTTCGAACTTGGGTCGAGCAATGATTCGACGATGTAATCTGGCTGTGAACTTCCGCCGACGCTGATGAGGTTGGGGCCAACCAATCCACCGCCGCTTCCAATCGCGTGGCAGTTGATGCACTGCAGTTTCGTCTGTCGATAAACAGCCTCGCCGCGTTCGGCGGAACCGTTCGAGCGGATGGCGGTCAGCAACGTTTCTTTCAGCTCCGGTGTCAGCTTCCAAGCTGCGTTTTCGAGTTGTCCCGATTTGCGAATCGCTTCTTCGAGGGGGCCGTTGCCGCCACCTGATCGAACACTTCGCAACAAACCGCGTGCACGATCGGCCGAAACTTGCTTGGAGGCGATCGCCGTGGCAAGCAATGGTGGCAAGTCTTTGCGTCCCAGCATTGCGACAATCATTGCCGTGGCTTGGTCACCAGTTTCTTCGTCATCCAGGAGATCGAGAATGAGGGGGATTGCCATGCGTGGTCGACTCGACGCAATGGCTTGAGTAGCGGCAATTCGTGTGCCCGCGTCCGTGGACTTCGCCAAGCGTCCCAACGTCTTTCTGACTTGGTCTGAATCGAATGCGGCGAGGGCTTCGATGACCCGTTGTTTGGTTCGACCCTCGGTTTGCGCAAGCGACGCAACAAGAGTGCCCTCCAGTTCGCTGACTTTCCAGACCGATGCGATCTTTGCCAGCGTGCCGATACGGTCCTCATTCAGGTCCGATTCGCTTGCAATCCTGGCCAATGCCTCGCCCACATCCGCTGGCACGGTTTTGTCTCGCAGTGTGCGGTCCAAGAGTGGTTTGAGTCTGGCGGCATCGAGGCTCTCCGCTTTCGATCGCAACAATGACTTCACAGCTCGGCCAAGTTGGGAGGCGTTTCCGGCCACCGCGATCGCTTTGACAAGGGCGTCGACGTCATCCTCGGATCGCTGCTCTGACTCGAGTGCTTTGACGGCCACTTCCGCCGCCTCCGATGTTCCAATCGCTGAGACAGCAAAAGCCAATTCATTGAGTTGATCGTTCCAGTCCTGGCGCGCCGTCAGGATCGAGCCGTTCGGGTAAGAGGCATCGAGGTTGCGAAGCGACTGCCAGATTGCGAAGTCCAGATTGGCATCCGTCTCTTGTTCACTCGCTCGCAAGACCGCGTCGACCGCCTCGGGGCTGATCTCGGCATTGAGCTGACCCGCGCAGACGACCGCTTCAAGCAACAATCTTGGGTCATCGCGATCCGCAAGGATCTTGTTCAACAGCTGAGTGAGTTCCTTCGATGCAGCTCCGCGCGGCTGCTCGGGGTTGGCGTTCATGCGGCTCCGCCAAAGGCTGCGAAGCAAGGTTCGCAAATGTTGCGGATCCACTTCGTCGAACATCACGAGCAGGTCGTCACCAACGGATAGACCAACCACTTCGTAATACCAGAAAAGCTCGAGAGCTCGGGCCGCTGTGTTCTCTGAGAACCAATTCCGATAGGCAGCCAGGACGTCAGCTTCGTTGTCACGTCCACGTTTCCAAAGTTCTTCACGAGCGAACTGGCGGACGGACAACGCAGGGTCTTCCAGCATCGCCAGCAGGCCCTCGACGTCGGAGGCTGCGAAGTCGGGCCAATGATCGAGTTCACGACCGGGAAACGAAACCCGCCATACTCGACCGTGACTACGATCGCGTCGCTCGTCGCGAAAGTCGACCTCGCCATGTTGAATGATTGGGTTGTACCAATCTGCGATGTAGAGCGCGCCATCGGGGCCCATTTTTGCATCGATCGGTCGGAACGCGACATGTTGCGTCGTGATGATCTCCGGCTGTTGCCGACTCAGGTAGCCACTTCCGTTGGGTTTGATTGTGAACCGGCAGACACGATGGCTGCGGAAGTCGTTCGCAACCATATCGCCTGTCCATTCGGGCGGGATGTGCGTTCCCGACAGGATTTCCAGACCACAATGTTTTGGGCTGCCAGGGTTGAGCCCCTTCAGCCAACGCGTGGCGCCCGGGGAAGTGACAAAGACGGAATCGGGGAAGACATAGTTGATGCCTTCGAAGAATGCGCCGTCGGTGGCGAAGGACTCTCCAGCGGCATCGAACACGAGTCCCCAAGGATTGACGAACCCTTTCGAAAAGACTTCCAATTGACCCGTTGACGGTCGGTACCGCCAAATTCCGCCGCCATCCAAGTGACGCGTCCCGAAAGGTGTGATCACGTGACTGTGAATGTAGATCGATTGATTGAAGTACAGGCAACCATCGGGGCCGAATCGCAGCGTGTGAATGAGATGATGGGTGTCCTCGGTGCCGAACCCACTCAAGACGACGCGACGTTTGTCCGCTTTTCCGTCATGGTCAGTGTCTTCGAGGTACAGCAGGCGAGTGCTTTCCGCGACGTAGGCTGCGTGGGGTCCGTCCGGAACAACGCCTGTTGGGATCAGCAAACCATCGGCGAACACCGTCCGTTGGTCGGCGACTCCGTCGCCATCGGTATCGCGAAGCACGATGACTTTGTCGTTCGCGACTTCGCCGGGTTTGATTTGCGGATAGATCTCGCTGCTGGCGACCCATAACGCGCCAGTCGAATCGAAGTTCATTTGAATCGGCTTGCTGATATCGGGGTCAGCGGCGAACAAGTTCACGTCCGAAAGCTCATCGAGTCTCATCGCCGCCTGTTCGGCAGTTGGATCTGGCTTGGGAATGTCCGTCAGCTCGCGTTGTGCGAGCAGGGAATTGGCCGATGTGCAGAGAAGCGAGAGGAGGACGACGGCACGGGGGGCGAGGATGCGAACTGGCACAGGGCACCGTAAAAGTGTGGCGGAAGAAAAATCCATTTTGGTAGGCGCCCAGAATTATAGATCAGGTATCCAATTGCCGCTGGTCTTGGTGGGAAGTGAATTTGACCCAGCGTGGTCGTGAGTTTACTCTCTATCAGAGAGGCGAGTGTTCAACCCATCGCCCAACTGAGCACATCAAGTGAGGAGATCTGGATGCAAGTTTTGGCGGCCACGAGCAACGGCAAAGAACTTATCAATCGACGTCGTGTGCTCATGGTGTGGGTTTATCTAGCTGCGATCGTCATCGCGACCACGGCAATGGGACAAAAAGATGACCCAAAGCTAAAGCCACGTCCGGTCACTCTGAAGACCAAAGATGGTCTCGATCTGAACGCCTATTACTTCCCCTCGGACAAGGGCAAGGAGGCACGGACTGTCTTGTTGGTCCACGAGTGGCAGGGACAGTCGAGCCCCTACGTCAAGTTGGTCATCGCCCTGCGGGATGCCGGTTGTGCCGTGCTGGCCGTCGACTATCGCGGCCATGGAAAGAGTAAGCATTACACCAATGCTCGCGGTGAAAAAGATCAGTTCAACATCGCACAGATGTCAAAACGTGATGTCGAAAACATCATTGCTTTTGATCTGGAGAAGGCGAAAGGATTCCTGAAAAAGGAAAACAATGAGGGCAATCTGAACCTCAATGCACTGGTCGTCGTTGGTGTTGGCGAAGGTTGCGTGATGGCGGCCCGCTGGGCTCAGCGAGACTGGAGCTTCCCCAGTGTTGGTAGGATGAAGCAGGGGCAAGATGTCAAAGCGATGGTTTTCATCTCGCCAGAAAAGCAAATCAAAGGAACAGGGATCGATCCCACGTTGACCAACCAAGCGTTGCTTCAGCTGCCGATCATGATCGTTGCGGGTTCCGATAGCCCCGAGGCGTCCGAGGCGAAGCGAATCGGTAAGCGAATCGAGTCGATGAAAAAACGAATGGGTCGTGGGCAGGCTTCAGGGTTCGACCTGAAATTGCTCGATACCGCACTGAGCGGGCCATCGTTGGTCAACGATTTCTCGGTGGTCATTCCCGCCATCACCAACTTCGTCAAATCGGAAGTGGTGATAAGCGATGAAGTCAATCCTTGGATCGAGCGTCAGTAATGTGACGCCGAAGTCACGAGGGCGATCGTGACGCAACCGATGGATTCAAAAGCAGCAGAACAGGGCGATGATTTAGCCATGCACCGCAAAGCGAGCTTCAGTAGCCATGCACCGCAGCGAGTTTCGGGGCGATGCAGTAGCAGGTGCGACCGAGCCCTGCGGTAGCGTGCGAGTTCTGTAGAAGCAATAGCGACCGAGCTCTGCAGTAGCGTGCGGAATCTCGAAGCTGCACGCTCGCTTGAACCGCGCGTCAACCTAGCTCTTGACCGCGCCGAACTGATCTTGGAAGCGATTGAACAGGTAGTGACTGTCATGTGGCCCTGAAGCGGCTTCCGGATGGTACTGCACCCCGAAGGCTTGTTCGCCGCGATGACGAAGGCCTGCGATTGTGTCGTCGTTCAGGTTGCGATGCGTGACTTCCAAGCAATCGGGCAGCGTTTCGTCGTCGA
>JBPCVD010000695.1:0-5993 GCA_051010815.1 Rubripirellula sp. | reverse complement strand
GGCACGGCCCCGCATGTGCAACCTCTTGCCACCCCTCCTCAACCACGCCTTCAAACCGACCATCAAAGCCAGATTGCCTCACCCATCCACCCCAGACAACCCAGAGCATCGAATTGAGGGGCGAAATGCGACGCCGCCACTCGCGGAGCATGAGTTGCGCGCGGACCACAAGCACGTCCCAAGCCGAACCGAGACGACGGAAAAAAAAATGATATCAGAGCGTGGCCGGAGGCTTTCGCTTCGCTTGTTTGCCCTCCTGGTCGCGTTGCTGCCAATCTCGTTGCTAGTGATTGCTCGCAATCTTTCTCCAAGCCAACAGGGTCTGGGAACCCATCAGCAGCTCGGACTTCCACCCTGTTCGATGCGTGTGATGTTTGGAATTCGCTGCCCCGGATGCGGAATGACCACCTCCTGGTCCCATTTCACCCGAGGCCAATTCACCCAAAGCATGCAAGCGAACTTTGGCGGCTTCTTGCTTGCATGCCTCGCATTGCTTGTGCCATGGATCGCGATCAGAACGGTGCGCACTGGCCAGTGGCCATCCCTGCGATCACAGCAATGGCTCACGTATCTATTGATTGCAATTGTGGTTGTCACGCTACTGGAATGGCTGGGCAGGCTTTCCACCTGAGCGCCAATCGGCTTTGCTTTCTCTGCAAAAAAGACGAAATACGCGTCCGTAGCGGTCGAAACGCCGACCTCCTACTGAGGCGGGCAATGGCTAGCAAAATGCTGACATCTGGGTTGGCAATGACGCAGACACCGCCCTCATCAGGAGCGGGCGAAGCGCCTTGGGTGATGCGGGCGAAGCGAGTCGCCGCCTCCCCATTTGCTGCCCATCAGACCCTCCGACCGCGAAGGAATTCCGATCATCGCGCAAATCGGTGTGGCATTTGACGGCCAAAACTTCGTATGACGCCTCAGGAAGCGTGATACAGGAATGCGAAAGGAATCGTGTTGATGACCCCGGCCCCAAAAAAGACCTCCAAGTTCGGCGCTGCCCTCAGTCGCCGAACGCTCTGCCTGACCCTGATCTCCGGGACAGCTCTGCTGCCGACCGGATGCCTGGGGCTGGCCTCCAATCTGATGCACGCGGTGGGCGTCGACATGATCCCACCGGAGTATGAGGGGCTCGAGGACATGACGGTCGCGATCGTGACCGTCTCCGACAGCAGCCAGTACGCCAATGATGTTGCCGCACATGACCTGAGCCGCAAGGTCAGCGAAATCCTGACGAACCACATCAAAGACATCACGCTCGTGCGGGGTGACAAGATCGAGCACTGGCGCGATATCAACGGCTGGGATTCACTCGACTTCAACGAGATCGGCGAGGGCGTGGACGCTCAGAAAGTCATCGGTATCGAGATGTCGAATCTTCGCCTCCGCGACGGCGCCACCCTCTACCGGGGACGATCCGACGTTTCAGTCAGCGTGATTGATGTGGCGACCGGGAAGGTCGAATACACCAAATCATTCGACGAATACACCTATCCGTCGGTCGCCGGGCAGTACACCAGCGAGACCACAGAAACGAAATTCCGCAAGCTCTACCTTTCGATGCTCGCCAAAGAGATCGGCCGATCGTTCCACCCCTACGACTTGTCCGATCGCATCGCGGCCGACAGCAAGATTGCCAGCCAGTAACCGGCATTCGACTCACTTCGCCCAGCGCTACCTGGCAGGCGAAGGCTACCTGGCAGGCGAAGGCTACAGGGCAGCCCGACGCTACTTCGCACGTGGCCGCTTCCAAACGCTCACTGCCTGTTGTGCCGGGAATCCGTTGACACGGACTTCGCCACCTTCCAATCGGATCTCTAGCGTGTTGGGTTCTTCCCAGCATCGATCCGTCGCGTCATAGCGATCGGTCAGGAAGTGAATTCCCTGATTGGTCGATCCAATCCATCGTCGCGAATGATCGGGCAGTTCTTGCTGATAGGGACCGTCGACCAACAGGTCCACATGGCGAAGCAAGCGATGAACGGACGCGTCCGTTTCGGCTCGCAACGCTTCTATCTGAAATCCGGTGAACGCCATCACCGTCAGGCCCAGACGCTGCACGCGCTCGGCCAATTCCGATGCAACCTCGGCATGAGCAAACGGCTCGCCGCCTAGCAGGGTCACCCCTTCAATTCCCTGTTTTTCAATCGCGACACGGATCCGTTCCTCCATCGCATCCAGAGCAACCATCGTCCCACCACGGAACGACAACATTTCTGGATTGCAACACCCGGGACAACGCAAAGGGCAACCCTGAAGCCACAACGCGAAGCGTCGCCCCGGGCCCTCAGCCTCGGTGCAATCGACGGTGTGGGCAACGGAAAGCTCAAGCGGAGTCATGCGGTATCTGACGCGATGGAAGCTTGCGGGACAAAATCCTGAGTCTGCGTTTCTCGACCAGTAATCAGCCAAACGCGGGTTCATGAACGACAGAGGGAGCGCCCGCGCAGGTTCGCGGAGGCCGTCACCAAATTGTAAGCCCTTTCGCAATCAAACGACTGGATGAGCTCGAATTGGCAACGCTGTCGAGGGCAGGCAACGCTGTCGAGGGCAGGCAGCGCCGCTGACCAAGGACAACGCTGAACCGGGCGCATCGCTGCCGGAACCACTCCATCGAAATGCATCCGAAGCGGCGATTCGTCACCGTCCTTTCGAACCCATGCTTCGCTTTGCAACGGCGACCGCAGCCTGCCAATCTCGTTGATCGGCGAATTGGGACCGCGAGACGAGGTGCCACAGATCAGCGTCGCGAGAACGCAACGCAATCAAATCATCCGTGAATTCAACGGTATCAAAAGCCGCCCAGCGAGTATTGGCCTGTCCGATTCGCGTCAGCGCGACGAGCCCATTTTGATCCAACCAGCCAGAGGAATAGAACATGACGCCACGCTCGGCCTGGCCCAAAAACGGGACCCGCAAGATCCTGAGCGTCGTGCGAAGGAACACGAATGTCAGCACGGCGACCGAAGCAAACGTCAACAAAATGGATGGGCTGATGAACAACACGAAGCCGGCCGAACAGCAGAGGATCACAAGCGTTTGAAACCAGCCCCAGAATCGAGCCCAACGTTGTGATCGCTCCATGGAAGTCCCCTTCAAGTCGGCAAGCATCACTTGGCCCGAATAATACGTCGCGTCCGCTTGGGCTTGAAACTTCGGCTCCCCTTGCAAAGGTTCAAGACGCCTCGAATCCATTGAAGCGGCGGATTGAAAGGGGCGCGACTCGACCAATCGATCGGCCAATAATTCCGCCGTGTCCACGTCCTCGAACGCTCGGAACGGCAACGTCTCAAAGAGTGCATAGGCACGATCGAAACAAAGCACCAAAGCGTGTCGAGTCTTGGCGGCACCGACCAGCTGATCCAACGGTCGATAGCGCGTTTGATGTTCCGATTCAATCCACAATCCACTGCGATCCAACCAGCCGTTCACGGCTCCAAGCAAAGGTTGATTGATCTTCACGCTCTTGCGACGAAGCCTCCAATGCATGAATCCCGTGAACGCGAGCAAGCAGCTGAGCCCACCCAACATCACCAGCGGCATCAACCTGAGACGCGCGACGCCAAGTCCCTGCGCGAATTCGGCTAACAGAATCAGCAGCACGGGAGCCAACACCAACACACGAAGCCGGCGCAGCTTCCGCAGGTCACGCCGATAGGACTTGCAGTCGAGCGCATCGAGCAAGTCGGCTTCCGTGATCACGGTCGAGAAGACTGCACGCTCGCGGGTTTTCAGGCCGGCGTCGAGCGCACTCGACAGATCCCGATCACTGTCGGTCGACGGGGGCGAATAGGGATTCGGATTCTCCGACGCCAAAAGTACTCCCCCACCAATCCCGGTACGTCCCCAGACGCGCCGAAGATGGCGCTACCGAAACCCGAGCGTTCGCTACAGACGAGGTTTCGCTTCCTTGGTCTTCAGATCAAACTGATAGACCTGTTTTTGCTTCGGATCGGCAACAAACAGCGAGTCGTCATTGAGGGTGATTCCCACCGGACCCACCAACGGGTCTCCCTCGTGCCACTTTTCCGTTTTGCCGTCGGCAGTGAACTTCCAAATGCATTTACCGTAACCATCGGTGACGAATCCGTGATCACCTGCCCAACAAAGTCCATTCGGATATTGGAATGGACGTCCGGTGACGATGTCTTCGACCTCGTTGGACTCCACATCGATTCGTTTGACGGCCGCAGCGTCTGGCGTGACCGCCCACAGCTTGCCATCGGAATCAAACGCCAGCCCCCGCGCGTTGACCCGCGCCACCAACTCTGGCTTTCCACCTTCCACAGGAAGCTTGAACGTCGCTCGCTTTTCTGCGTCCCCTGCATACAGCGTTTTTCCGTCCGGGCTTAACGCCAAAGCCATCACGACTCCCAGGTAGCCATCCGTCAGCGGCTTGGGCTCTGCCTCGGCCGATGCGATCCAATAGATCTCGCGAGTCGCGGTGTCCCCGACCAAAATGCCACCTTCGGGGTGCACGATCACGCATCGTGGACGGTTCATCGGCTTTCGCAACAGTTTCGTCCCGGCCGCGTATAGTTCCGTCGAGCCCTCCGTCCGCCAGACACCTGGCAGATCGAGATCAACGGTGAAGATCTCGGCTCCATCAACAGCAACAGCCAACGGATAAATCGGTTCCGTCCCAAGCTCAGAAGCCTTGCTTTGACTCTTTGCCGCGGCCTCCTCGGATGTCGCGTTCTCCGCATCTTGGGCTGCTGCAGACGCCAGCGTGGTGGTCAGCACCAGGCCACAAAACGCCCATCTGACCAAACTTCGCAGGTTCGCCGATTTTCGCTGAAACGCCGCAGCCACCGGACTCTCATGTGAAAAAGTATCGATTAGGCAAGGAATGTTCATTATGCGGGTTAGGAGGTTCCGATGAAGGTAGATGGATGATCACACGTGGCCAGTGTCACGGCCACGAGATTTCGACCGCTTTCAAAAGCCATGCCATGATAACGTCACACCGACGCTACGGACTGCTCTGCACGATCGCCTTTTTGACGACGGGCATGATTTTCCAAGCTCCATCTGTGGTGGGGGCCGGAAACGACTCCGCACGGACCCACCGGGCCTCGAACGATTCGTCCATAACTGTGGCACGTCAGTCGTACGTCTCCCGCGCCGCGACGGGTCGTGTAATCCAGACGTCCGCCGAATCACCGCTCAACGGATCACTGGTTCGTGGGACTGTCGCGCCAGTTGGCTTTTTGCAGTTGCATCGAGACGACTGTGGTCCGGTTTGTGACTGCAATAGTTGCGGTGCCGAACCGGTTTGCGGCATCGATGAGATCTACGATCCGGGCTGCGGCATCGAGGGCGGCTTGTTCTCAGGGTGCCAGGGTTGCGATTCTGGTTGCTCCGAATGCTGCGACACATCGTGCGGCATCGAAGAAATTTACGATCCGGGCTGCGGGACCGAGTTCATCGATGACTGTTCATGCGATGCCTGCAATCCTTGCGATGACGACACGTGCCTGCCAATGCTGACCTTTAGCTGGTGTCGGTATGAGTTTTTTGCCGGAGCCCAGGGTTACAAGGGACCGCTGAATTACGTCAGCACCAACCAAAACAACTCCGCGATTCGAAGTGGTGCCAGCAGCTTTGGTTTCTACCAAGGTTTCAACCGTGGCAAATCCTTGAAACGCTTGCTCGGCTGTGGACTGGCCACACAAATCGGAGCCCGCGCGACGCAGAGCAATCTGTCCGGTGCTGGATTTACGACCGAACATCGATACCAGGTATTTGTCACCGGCGGTGTTTTTCGTCGCGTCGACTACGGCCTGCAAGGCGGCTTGGTGTTGGATTACTTGAACCAGGACTGGTACTTCCAGGGTCGCTCGGTACAGCTACGCGGCGAAGTGAGCTGGCGAACCGAAGCCTGTAACACGTTTGGATTTCAGTTCATGGCCGGCGTTCGCGACGAGAACTCGTCCACGACCGTCGACGACGGTGCGGGGAACACGATTGTCAGCAGCATCACCTTTGAGCCG
>JBPCVD010000694.1:0-5299 GCA_051010815.1 Rubripirellula sp. | reverse complement strand
TCTTGGCGGAGGATCTTGAGAGTGCACTCATCGATGCTGGCGAGACAGTGGCAATGGTGGACGGCATCAACGTCCTGGTGGTCGAAGACAGTCGCACAGACATGTTGTTTACCATCGAAATGTTACGGAAAACCAATCCGACGCTGTCGATTCAGCAGGCTCGAAGCCTGGAGGAAGGGCTGCAGATTTGTCGCGAGATGCCGATCGATTTGGTGCTACTCGATCTCTCGCTCCCGGATAGCAGTGGCGTCGCTACGGTGGGTCGATTCCGCGAACAGTTCGGTTCCGTTCCGCTCGTAGTGCTCACAGGATTGAGCCAAGACGAAGCGGGTGAAGAATGTCTGGAGGCAGGTGCCGATACATTCGTGTCCAAGAGTGGGCTGTCCGCGCATCGCATGGAACGAGCGATCTTTGTGACCCTCAGTCGTTGTGATTTGACTGGAAATACTTAGCGGAGCAGTCATGCTTCACGTGCCTGCTTCAATCTCTTGAAGACGTCGCTATTCTTCTTCGTTGGAAATGTCACGAGACAGAGGGTGGAAGTTTTTCCAGGCCTTTCGGAAGGACATGATTCCGACCCGCTGCTTCAATCGCGTTCCCTTCAGTTCGCCTTCCACGGCCTCGCCGGTTGTGATTTTCCACATGCTTCCTGTTTCCGTGTCTCGCATCTCGGAGTGACTGGTTGCCTCGAAGTTCAAATTTCGGTCACCAACGCGAGCGGAGAATAACCTTGGTGCGGCACCCGCTTTGTCAAATGTTGCAACCAAGGCGTGTTCACTAATCATCACATTGCGTACGGGCGTTCGGATCAAGTCTGAGAACGGAATGGCCCACTCACTTCCGTCGATCTCGAATCCATACACGAATCGTTCGGGAGTTCGGTAGAAATCACTTGAGAAGCCGCGATCTCTTGCCGGCATGTCGAGGACGGTTGTATCGGGATGCTCCTTGAGCCATGCCTCCCACGTAAGCATGTCGGAGACGATCGGCCTCAGGACGCTGTCTTTGAGGGGACCCTTCATCCCACGGCCGAGCAGGTGCGACCATTCTGTGTTCGTTTCAACATCGCTCATGACTAAACTCCGCATCCAGAGTTTGCCCGAGACACGCAGGGTCAGCGTTTGATCGTCAATCTTCCGGACGTACACGACGCCGTTGTGGCAAAGATGTCACCACGTGGCTGCGATCGCATCTCCACCGAGCGTGTCGTTGATGATCTCGCGTGAGGGGCCCGTCAACTCGTTGATGCGATAGGCGCGTGCCTCGCCCTTGTGAACCACTCCAATCACTAAGTCGTTGCTGGGAATGCTCGCAACATTCGCGTTCACTATTTTCGGCTCGACGATCGGCCGCATCGGCTGCGGTATTACCTTGCGGGGTCGGTACTCAGGCACATTCGATTGGGCCGTCGCCCAATGCCACGATGAAGACGCCAACACCAAAAGGAATAGACTTCGCAGCACTTGATGGCTCTTAGTTTGCGGACAAACGAGAAGGACAGCTGAACCCTTCTCAGCCTAGCAATGGCAAATCGTCGCGGCGACCCGGAAGTGACTATTCTCCCCAGCGATCCATCAATGAGTTATCGATGTCCAGCTGATCGAGTATCCGGCAAACGACGAAGTCGACGAGCGAGTCGAGCGAATCGACGTTGTGATACCAGCCCGGCATCGCAGGCAGGATCACGACCCCTGCAGTCGCCAATCGATGCATGTTTTCGAGTTGCAACACACTCAGCGGAGTCTCTCGCGGCACCAGAACCAGCTTGCGATGTTCCTTCAAGTGAACCTCTGCAGCCCGCTGGATCAAATTCGATGATGCCGCCCTGGAAATGCCACTGAGCGTGCTGCCGCTACAAGGGCAAACAACCATCGCGCCGGTTTGAAAGGAACCGCTCGCGATCGGCGTCATGTAGTCATCGTATTGATGGAAATTCAGACGTCCCTCGTCGATCGCTGTTGCGACCTTCTTCGGGTCGAAGGACTGCGCACGTGAAGACCAGGTGGGGCGATGGCAGATCAAGGACTCGAGATCAGGCTGACGCACATCAAGTGTCAGCTCAAGTTCCTGCTTAATCACTGCCGCCCCGCTCGGGCTGAGCGTCAAATGAGTCTCGACCCCCGCTTCAATCAGAATTTGCAGGAGTCTGACGGCGTAGATCGCGCCGCTGGCTCCCGTGATCGCCAGGACGATTCTCTGATTAGGAGCTGTAATTTCGATGGGCGAGGAGGGCTTCGAACTCATGCCGCCTCCGCATGCTGGGTACTCGGCTTCGTACCTTCGTAAATCGTGGCGACCCCGAATGTCAGCGGAGTGAATTTGACGTCCACCAAACCGGCATCGGTCATCCTTTCGGCCAGCGCCTCCCCGTCAGGAAACTGTCCCACGGATTCGGGAAGGTACTTGTACGCAGACTTATCATTGCGTGCAAACCATTGTCCAACTTTGGGTAGGACGTGGCTGAAGTAAAAACCGTAGGCTTGCCGAAGCCCAATGGCCGTCGGGCGGGAAAATTCAAGCACCATCACCTGTCCACCTGGACGGCAAACGCGAAACATTTCACGCAAGCCCTGATCAGTATCAGCAACGTTTCGAAGTCCAAACGCGACAGAAACGCATTGGAATCGATCATTGTCGAAAGGCAGGTGTTGCGAATCGGCTTCGACAAAGTCGATTTCGGATCCTGCCTTGATAGACGCACCTCGTTTATCACGCGCAATTTCGAGCATCGCGTAGCAGAAGTCACTGCCCACCACATCGACTCCATCAGGCGCGTTTTTCGCCATGGCCAAAGCGAGGTCGCCCGTCCCGGTGCATGTGTCGAGGACCGGATTGCCCTCAGCAAATTTCATTCTGCGAACCGCTTGGCTCCGCCAGTATCGGTCGACGTTCAAAGAGAGCAGATGATTCATCGCATCGTAGCGAGGTGCGATCTGTCGAAACATCTCCTGCACTCGCGCGTTGCTCTTGTCGAGACCCTCGGTGGATGTTTCGGGGGTGGGCGGATCTGCCACAGGGCTGGACATGACGGACTCGTTTGGTTGTGCTGTCGGTTCGAACGTTTGTAGTTTAGCAACAGGTCCAATCTTTACCGATGCCCCTGCCGTCTCCCCCACGCGTCTCGTAGGCGAGCTGTCTGACCATGAGAATCCTACTGTTTGACGTGGATGGCACGTTGCTGCTGACCAACGGCAGCGGAACGCATGCTCTGGGCGAAGCGCTGGAGGCGGAATTCGACATTTCCGAGCCCTGTGTCGATCTTGATTTTCGCGGACGCACCGACTCCTCGTTACTGAGAGAGTTGTTGCAACTCAACGGAATCGATGTAACCGTCCAGAATGTCTCCCGACTCAGTGAAGCTTACGGTCTTCGCTTACCCGACGTGCTTCATCGTTTCGGTGGGACGGTGCTGCCAGGCGTGGCCGATCTGCTCAGTCGTCTAGCATCCCATAAACATGTTGCCATCTACGTGATGACCGGCAATCTTCACGAGACGGCAACGCAAAAATTGATCCACTTCGGATTGCACACGCATTTCCGCGGAATTTTTGGGGGCGACGATGACGAAGACCGTCGGCATCTTGCCCAACGCACCGTCGGCTCGCTGCGTGAGAAGTACGGCGCCGATCTGACGAATGACTTGATCGTGATCGGCGATACACCCGAAGATGTTCGTTGTGGCGAGGCAATTGACGCACACGTCTTGGCGGTGTGCACAGGAAACTTCGATCGATCCGATTTGGAAGCGACCGGAGCGAGGGTTGTGCTCGATGACTTGAGCGATGTCGATGCGATCTTTCGCAGTCTCGTGCCGTAGTCGAGTTCAGGATGCAGCCGATGATGGATTTGAACACCCCAACGTCGGCGGATGACGGCCCACCGCATTGATCTCTGACGCTCAGTCCAGTTCCGTTTCCTTCATGCGAAAGACGACGCGGACGGATGCCACAATTTCGATTTCACCGGCGGCAAGACCGTTCGGTAGCGGCCCACCGAACGGATCTCCGAACGGACCGGCATCGTTGCCACGCCCACGAGCGTAGCCCGAATTGAGTTCGTCGATCGACTGGACGCCCTCTAGGATCGCACCGAGTTCGCCGACCATCAACTCTGCCTTTTGTTTTGCAGCTCGAATCGCACCGATCCGTGCCTCGTCACGAAGGATTTCGAGTTTGCTCGTCTCCAAACGGATACCGTCAATTTCGTTGACGCCGCGCTCGATCAAACCTCTGTAGACCAGTTCGAATCGCTCAAGACGCTCCACCTCGATTTTTAATTGTCTTCGTACAAGGTACCCCGTGGGTACGAGCGAGTCTTTCTCGCTTTTTGGTGCTGCGTTTTGCCCCGAAAACGGGTCTTGCATTTTCTGCTTCACTGAACTCGGTGCGAACACGGGTTTGATTTGCAATGTTTCTGTATGAATTGCCTCCGGTCTGATTCCGGAGTCGCGTAGAAACTTCGTCACGCTGGCGACTTTGGCATCATTTTCAACCGCAGTTGAATCCAGCTTCACGCCTCGTGACTCGATGGCGGCCGTCAAAATGGCACGATCGGGAGTGACGCGGATTTGGTTGCTGCCGGTAACGGTGATTTTTGGGGTTTCCGGCGCTTGATCATTTGCTGGTAGCCAACTCGAAGCGAGGGTCAGCGCAACGACGGTTAGGGAAGTTCGAATGCACATGGGAAAGATTGGAAAGTTAGAGTCAGGTGCGCAGTGACGACGTGTCATGATACGTTCTGAGAAGCTGGCCGGGTAAATTCCTGTGCGGGCCGTATTCACATGCTACTTCCCAGCGTTGAAATCAATGATTCTTCACGTCGACATGGACGCGTTTTACGCGGCAATCGAGCAGCGTGACGATCCATCGCTGAGGGGAAAGCCTGTCGCGGTGGGAGGATCTTCCAAGCGTGGCGTCGTGTCTGCTGCCAGCTACGAAGCTCGGCGTTTCGGAATTCACAGTGCGATGTCGGGGCGTCGAGCTGCAGAGTTGTGCCCGCAGATTGTTTTCGTGCGTGGGCGGCTGGATCACTATTCACAGGTGGGCAGGCAGGTGCGCGAGATTTTTCATCGTTTCACGCCCTTGGTACAACCTCTCTCTCTCGATGAGGCCTTCCTGGACGTTTCCGGCAGCAAGAAGTTGTTTGGAAGCGCGAGTGTGATCGGTCGCGCGATCAAGGCAGCGATCCTGGATGAATTGAATCTGACCGCAAGTGTTGGCGTCGCGCCGCTGAAATTTGTGGCGAAGATTGCGAGTGATTTGAATAAGCCCGATGGATTTGTGGAAGTTGGGAGCGATGG
>JBPCVD010000693.1:0-3803 GCA_051010815.1 Rubripirellula sp. | reverse complement strand
ACTCAGGCCGACACATCTGACCTGATGGCTGAATCGCTCGTTAGAATGCGTTCATCGTGTGGCGCGACCGACATGCCGAGTTAGATTCGGTCAGACCGTATCTTCTAACGGTGGGCCATGCACATGTTTCAAGGATGCAACCAAATGCGATTCTCAAGTGCCATTTCAGTCTTCGTCATTATTTGTCTGATGATGCCGGCAAAAGTGTCCGGGCTCAGCATTCCGTATGGTAAGACCGAGATCTCGCAAGCGGGGCCGGGCTGCATAGGAGGATGGAAGTCTGATCACGGAGAGACCGCTTACTTCTGCGGCGATACCGAGATGCTTCATGCTTACCTGCAAACCCTGGCGAAACGCGCAGAGCATCCAGTGACGGTCGTGTTGCATGCCGGATCGTCCCGGGTCGATGCTCCCGAGGAAACGCGGCAACTTGGGTTCGGGCTTGCTGAGCTGGATGACAATCAAATCGAAGTCGATTGGTCGGTGGTACGGGCCTGCCCATTCGAAGGCGTCCGATCGGGAAAATGCCGATGCGACGATCGTCGGGTGACGGTGCACGTGCAAATCGCTGAACGAATCCGACTTGAGAAGCTGGCCATCCCAAGGGAGTTTCGCGTCGAGCCGGCTGGCGATATCGATGAATTCATAAAGCGGCACGATGCCAAGAAATGATCACCTTTGCAGACATCCACTCTGGTGGAACGGTTTCAATTGAGGCGCATCGATTTGCGAGAGCTTGTAGGCGTGAAGTCCTCCAGTGATCAACAGTGCGTGAGCGGTCCTCGAAGAAAGGTTTCCTGTTGACCAATCCCTACGAACCGTCAAGCGTGACGAGCGAGTTGACCACCGCATCGCCCCCCAGTCGTAGCCCAATCTCGCTGTTGCCTTTTTTGCCCGGCTGTGTCTTGGGACTCCAAATCGGGTCGGTTCTGGAGCTTGGGTTTACTTCCACCATCCAGCGAACGACCACTGGCCCGGCGAATGCGTTCAAATTCTTTGCGATCTTTTCATTGGTCTGTCTCGCAATCACGTTTGTGTATCGAATCCCACGCGCGCGGCTGATCGGGACGCATCGGATTCACTGGTTCACGAGTTTTGCCAGCGGAACACTGATGACCCTGATTCTGTACGGTGGCGTGTACGTGATCGACCGCGGAGGCTTGGCTGCAGGTAGTCCCCGGCAGTTGCTCTGGTTGCTACTGGTACTTTCCGGATCTGTGTCGGTGTCCGTAGTGTTGGCGGTAGAACTGGAGGCCTTGATCGATCGTTTCCTTCGACGGCGTGGATCGGAACGTGATTGAGCTACGGACGAACAAATCGACTCCGACAACGAAGTCCACAGGGAATAACGATGAGAGCACGACAGCGCATGCGGGCAACTGAGGTTGAGTCATTGAATCGCGTTGTGTCCGTTTCGCCATGACAGAGAATCCCTATCAACCGCCCGTCCTTGACCAATTGGACGAAAAGGAGGCGTCGCTTCGTCGAAGAGATGCGGTACGCTCTTTTCGTATGGCGATTGCAATTCTTTTGGTCCCCGCCCTCTACAACTACTCGGAATTTGATGCCGTCGTCATCGCGTCCGGCCAGCTACCCGGCAATCTTGCGATGGTTTATCGCGCCGTCAATGTCGCTGCATTCGTGATCGGTGCCTTGCTTTTGTGGTTCGTAGGTGTCCGGCTTCTTGAGATCGTGTCTCAATGGATCCGAAACATCTTCGCTAGATCGACAGAAGCATCTGAATGGCTCGGTGTTCTTTATCGGTACCTCGCTTGGGTTCCCTATCTTGCGATCCCCGGGGCGGTCCTTTGGATGGCTTGGGTATTCGCCTTCTATCAACGCGACGCTGACTTCGACACAATTTCCTGGCTGATCGGAGTTCCGGCGAACCTCCTTGCAGCTTGTTTCTACGTACCTTTGCTATTCGGATGGTATCGATTGTCGAAGACACCGCACGATATTTTTTGAATCCAAGCAGTCCACGACTGAGCCTGCGACATCAATCTTCATCGTCGATGGGACGGGTGATTGATCCGCAATGTGCTCGGCGCATCCGGCTACAATTGATTGCGTTAGCGGAGCTTTTCATTGACCGCCGCGACCCGATTGATCGTTGGCCGCAATAGAAACGATCGACATTGTGGCGATGCGTTCGGTCCGTTCCTCGAGAAACACGTTCATGGCGATCCACTTCCACGACATCGTTGGGTTCATTGGCATTGCGATGGTCGTGGGGACGTATCTACTTCTGCAAACCGGAAGGATGCGGAGTGATGAGTTACGTTATCCGTTGCTCAACGGAATCGGTGCGGCCTGCGTTTTGTACTCGATCTTTTTTGCCTTCAACCTTTCAGCATTTCTGGTCGAAGCATTCTGGGCACTCATCAGTTCGATCGGCGTGATTCGGTATTTCATCCGCCAGCGTAGTGGACCGTCCGAAAAGCAACCTGCGGAAGCTGTCCCCATGGAATCGGCAGTCAAAGAACACTGACTCATCAGTTGTGTAACCTTGCAATCGATTGGGTTTGACCCTGTCTGTTGAGAGAACTTGTCACGCCATGAACCGCATTCAATTCGTCGTCGTGATCCTGGTCGCCATGTCTGGGTGTGGACACCAAGCCAGCGAAGATTTGCCAAAACTACCGCTCTTGGATTGGCCGGTTCGCAAGGTCGATGGTGCTCCGTCGTGGTTTCAGGCTGACGATCTGCGGTACGGCCTTCATGACGCCGGCGGCGACGAGTTACTGCCGCCCACTTACGATGACGTCCGTTCCTTTTCGGAAGGCCATGCTGCCGTCAACCAAGGTGCGAAGTGGGTGTTCCCTGGTGTTCCGGACGGTGGAAAATGGGGATACGTCAACGACGTCGGCGAGTTAACGATCCCACTTCAGTTCCAATATGCAAACGATTTTTCAGATGGACTCGCGTGCGTCTCGAATTGGTCAACTGGCGAGGGCACGATGTTCATCGATCGCGACGGCGAGGTGCAAATCAGAATTCCCGATGGCAACGCGGGTGACTTTCGCGAAGGCCTCGCGCCGGTGCACCGTGATCGTAGTTTGCAGAATGAAGGTTGGCTAACCGAGTACATCGACAAATCAGGAGACGTGCAATTCGAAGTCCGAGGCTATGGCGAAGAGTTCTATGAAGGGCTCGCGGTGCTGTCACTTCGATCTGGCAACCTTGAGCGGCGCTTGCACGGATACATCGACCAACAGGGATCCGTTGTGATGGATCACATTTTCGCTGATGCGAAGCAATTTAGCGAAGGCCTGGCGTCGGTTCGTGTTGCTGCCATCAAAGGCTCGGAGCCGGAAGAGCTTTGGGGCTACATTGATCGAAACGGCACTTCCATCATCAAACCGATCTACAACGAAGCGTTCCCGTTCTATCAGGGAAAGGCCGTCGTGCATCAGGGAGGTCGATTGCTGATGATGGAGGACGCTCCTTGCGAATGGGAAGGTGGCAATTGGTGGTTGATCGATCGCACGGGAAAGAAACTTGCAAGGATTCGTCACTGAACTAAACGTTTTGCAAACAATCTCGCCATCTCCCATTTTCTAGGCAGCGAGATGCGAGCGGCCTTCCGGTTGCCGATTGCTGGTATGCTCGCAGAGAAGCGATCGTGACGTGCAGCGAGGCTCGATCGATGTCTGTCGCTAATCATGGGAGTAAGCCAATGACTCGACTGAGCCGGATCTCTACAGTCGCATTCTTTCTGATCTTGATCTCGTCTCTGGCCAGCACCGCACATGCGATTCGCGTTCAGCTTCCTTCGGCGGCCAGTGTTCCGCTCTCCACGA
>JBPCVD010000692.1:0-8292 GCA_051010815.1 Rubripirellula sp. | reverse complement strand
CAACTGAAGCGACTCACAACTACCACCTTATTTCGTTTCGTGTGTGCGCAGAGATTCCCTGCTCTCAGCACCTATCATTCATTGCCGCCGCCTAAGGTTCCGCGATACGACGTCCCGAGACACATCTTGGAACACAGCAATCATGACTAGGAGCCAATGAAATGGACCGTGATCCGCAGCTTTCGCTACAGGTCGGCAACAAGATAAACGGCATGGAATTGACTTCCTAGGTGCCGCCGCTAAGGGCCGCCTAAGGCCACCAAAAATTGCCCACGGGGCACCAGGGCTCCATTACTAGCGAATGGACGTATAGATGGACTCATCGGCCGGACGCGATGTCAGCTCAGACGCAACTCCAATCGAGCCTGACGGTCCAGCCCGCGGCGGCCCATCAGAGGCTTGATCCTGCGGGGCCCTCGAGTGCCCTGAAACAACGCTGGGTTGTTCGAACGGCTCGCCAACAACATTCGATCCACGCCGACGAAGCACTTTTCGAACGAGTGAATGAAATCCAACCGCCTCGTCACCTGCAGCGATGTTAGCCTTGCTCGGTGTCGCTCAGCACGGCCATGAATGCCTTTTGGCTGATCTCGACGTTTCCGATCGCCTTCATTCGCTTCTTGCCTTCCTTTTGCTTCTGCAGCAACTTGCGTTTTCGAGTGATATCGCCGCCGTAACATTTGGCGGTCACATTCTTACGCATTGCCGGAACCGTCTCACGGGCAATCACACGACTTCCAATCGCCGCTTGCACGGCGACCTCGAACATGTGTCGTTCAATCTCAGCCTTGAGTTTCTTGGCCACAGCGCGGCCTCGACGATCCGCATCCGCGCGGTTGCACACAACGCTCAATGCGTCGACACGTTTTCCATTGACCATGATGTCCAAACGGCAGAGGTCCGCTGGCTCGTACCCAACCATCTCATAGTCGAGCGTTCCGTAACCTCGCGTGCAACTCTTGATTTTGTCGTGCAGGTCGTAGACCACTTCTGCAAGAGGAATGTCGTAGGTCAGCATGGCGCGTTGAGCACCAAGGTATTCCTGCGATTTCTGAATGCCGCGTCGTTCCTGACAAAGCTTGATGACGGCACCGATGAAATCCGTCGGCACAATCACGCTGCAGCGTACGATGGGCTGGCGAAACTCTTCGATGTCGCCAGGATCCGGGACGTCCTGCGGCTTATGAATGGTGATGGTCTCGCCGCGCTTGTTGACAATCTCGTAGGTCACATTCGGTGCGGTCTGGACCAGATCAATGTCCGCTTCATTTTCCAATCGCTGTTGAATGATTTCCATGTGCAAGAGGCCAAGGAAACCACAGCGGAAACCAAACCCCAAAGCATCGCTTGTTTCAGGCTCGAATTCGAAGCTGGGGTCATTCACCGAAAGTCTCTCCAAGGCATCGCGAAGCTCGCTAAAGTCTTGGCCATCACTCGGAAACAGTCCACAGTAAACCATTCGCTTGGGGCGAGCGTATCCGGGAAGAGGTTCCGCTGCACCAGTTCCAGCGACGCTAATCGTATCCCCGATATGAACATCACCCAGGCTCTTGATGTTGCAGATCAAATATCCGACCTGCCCTGCTCGAAGCTCGTCGCACGCTTCCCGCTGGGGTACGAACTGCCCCAACTCAACAACTTCATGCTGCGTGCCCGCGCGAAGGAACTGAATCTTTTGCCCCGGACGCACCGTCCCTTCCATGATGCGAACGTAGGTGATGGCGCCACGGTAGTCGTCGTAATTCGAATCGAAAACCATGGCCTGCAGCGTCCCCTTTGGATCCCCTGAGGGCGCGGGGATCTGGTCGATAATGGCATCAACGAGCGACTCAACGCCTTCGCCTGTTTTTGCGCTGACGCGGACACATTCCTCGGGATCCGTCCCCAAGGAGTTCATCATTTCCTCAGCCACTTCATCGGGACGTGCGTGCGTCAGGTCAATCTTGTTAATAACTGGGATGATTCGCAGCTCGTGCTCCATCGCCGCGTAAGCGTTTGCGACCGTCTGTGCCTCGACACCTTGAAACGCGTCCACCAACAGCAACGCACCTTCGCAGCAAGCGAGTGACCGAGAGACTTCATATTGAAAATCGACGTGTCCTGGCGTATCGATCAAGTTGATCTGGTAGGTTTTCCCATCGCGTTTGTACTGCATGGCAACTGCACGCGCCTTGATCGTAATCCCACGTTGCCGCTCAAGCTCCAGATCATCGAGCAACTGATCTTTCATCTCGCGACGCGCGACCGTCCCGGTGAACTCAAGCAATCGATCTGCAAGCGTACTCTTGCCGTGATCGATGTGGGCGATGATGCAGAAGTTGCGAATATTGACTGACATGTGATTGATCGTGCTGTTACCACACGTGATCGCGCGGTGGATGGATTGCGAAGTGCCTCATCTGGCCGGAGCCCGAGCGAACTGTCCTATTGGACCGATGTGAGCTGTTGAGCATGCTGCTCTTTACGGGCGTAGCCGGCCACGCCCAAGTACCCGGCGTCAGCCCCTAACGTTGCAAACTTGATGCTCGTTCCATCGAAAACATTCTCAAACGTGCGTCCCTTGAATTCGTCGATGATTCCTTTCAGGAAACGCTGCCCAATGGGCGACTCACTCCCACCGAAATTCATTGCTCCTCCCAAGACCACCGATCCTGAATCGAGCGTATGAACTAACGTCGTTACTCCAATTCCGAGCCACCGCGCGGTCTCATCGACGATTTCCAATGCCAATGCATCATCTTCGAGTGCGGCCTGATAAACACGCTTCGCGGTGAGTTCGTCATTCCCTCCGCCAAGGTGACCGCCTAACAGACTTGTGGCACCGTCGGTCAACCGCTGTCGCGTGCGCTGCACAACACCGCTAGCGGACGCATAGGCTTCCAACTGCCCTCGGCCTCCACCCCACACGCAAAGCTGGGCGTTGCGAGATGAGTCGACGATGATGTGCCCGCACTCACTTCCAAAACTGTTCACACCGTTAACCAACTCGCCGTCCACAATGATACCACCACCGACTCCGGTACCCAGCGTCAGCAAGATCATCGAGTCATCTTGAGCTCCGCTGCCCAGCCAGAACTCACCATAGGCGGCGGCATTTGCGTCGTTCAAGAACGATACTGGTCGACCAAGTAGCTTCGCGACTGCTTCTCGAATCGGAAAATTCCACCAACTCGGAAGCTGGGGCGGCGCCACGAGCAATCCGCGCGGCAAATCCATTGGTCCCGGTGCGCCCAGTCCAATGGCAGCCACCTGGTCCGCAACACCCAGTCGTTCCTCTGCAGCGCGAATCACGTCCACCACGCGATCGATCGCGGCCTGGGGGCCCTCGCTTTCTCGAGTCACAAGTCGGTCGTACGCCAACGTCCTGCCGTCGTCATCAACGAGGCCGATCTTGATTCCCGTGCCTCCAATGTCGATACCCCAATAAAAAGGGGCTTTGGCAAGTTGCGGGTCGGTCAGGGCGGGGGTGGTGGCCATGGGCGGCTAGAATGGAGGGCCAGAGAAGTTGCCCCAATCAGCCCTGACCCGTCCCACCCGGCGTACGGGCGGTTACAAAGGCTGGGCGACAGGGATTCAGCGATAACGTTACGATCCGACATTCGATCGGACGAAAGACACGGACGATTTCGTCGTCCATTTGGGAACGCGGAGTATAGGAGCGGGCTGGAATTGTCACAACGAGCATTTTGTAAGGGCGTCCCAGCGCCGAAGGAATCGCGATGAGGGCGGTTTTTCTAACCGCGGGTGCGGCCGGAATGTATTGCGGCAGCTGCATGCATGACAACGCTCTGGCGAAGGAACTGCGTCGACAGGGTGTCGATTGCCTCCTTCAACCGGTTTACACCCCGATCCGAACGGACGCGGAAAGCGTTGCCGACCCGCACGTCTTCTTCGGCGGGATTCACATCTACCTGCTTCAACAACTCCCCTGGCTTCGTTGGGTCCCGGCACCGATCCGACGCACCCTCGACTGGACACCGATCATTCGCCTTGCGACGCGGCGAACCCATTCCACCGACGCGAACAAACTTGGTGATTTAGCGGTCTCGATGCTCCGCGGTGCTCAGGGCCGGCAAGCCGAGGAGGTGCAGCGGTTGGCGGATTGGCTTGCGGAGGACGTGCAACCTCAGGCCCTGGTGCTAAGCAATTTGCTGATCGGCGGCGGCCTACCGACCATCCGAAAGCGATTGCCTGACGCGAAGGTGATTGTCGTGTTGCAGGGCGACGACATTTTCCTGGATCACTTGCCCGATGGCCCTCGCAGAGAAGCAATCCAACTGTGTCAAGAACTCGTTTCGCACGTGGATCACTTCTTGGTCAACAGTCAGTTCTATGCCGACAAGATGGGCGCGTTATTTCGAATCCCAAAAGAAAAGTTCGAAGTGGCACCGCTCTCCATCGACATCGCTCCTTTTCGCGAACTCGACACCTTCGAACCAACGTCATCCCCCTCATCTTCGAAACCGCAATTCCGACTTGGCTACATGGCGCGGATTGCTCCGGAAAAAGGTTTCCATCATCTGGTCGATGCATTTGTGTCGCTTGCCAACTCCGAAGAACATCACGACTTGACTCTGCATGCGGCTGGCTGGTTAGGCGATTCCAACAAGGATTACTTTGCCGAACAACAACGAAAGATTCGGCAAGCGGGCTTGGACGAAAGATTCACTTACCACGGCAGCCCAGACTTGAGTGACAAAGTTGGATTCTTGCGCACGCTTGATCTACTGTCCGTGCCAACCGACTACCACGAACCCAAAGGTCTCTTCGTGCTTGAATCCCTTGCCGCAGGTGTGCCAGTCGTGCAACCGGACCACGGAGCATTCCGAGAGTTGCTCGAGTCCACAGGTGGTGGCGTGTTGGTCCCACCCGGTTCCCCGTCCAAGCTTGGTTCCACCATTGAAGAGCTCAAGCGAGAGCCTTCGCGACTCTCGCAATTGGCCACGCGGGGACGCCAGAGCGTGCATGAAAAACACACGGTCGAGATCGCGGCCGCTCAACTCAAACGACTATTGTTTGATCTCGACGATTGAGATCGCCTTATGCTGCGACATTCGCCGCAGATCCATCTGAATCGAAGCCGGCCTGATCTTGGATACCGCACGTCGTGTCGGAACCGTGCCACTGAGTGAATCAGCTGACCGCACAGACCGCTACAGGTCGAGGTACTGAATTCGGGCCGAGATGCTCGGCAGCTTGAACGTGCTCTGTGCCCCGTTCTCTGAAAGCCCGTGCTCTGAAAGCCCGTGCTCTGAAAGCCTGTGCTCTGAAAGCCTGTTCTCTGAAAGCCTGTTCTCTGAAAGCCTGTGCTCTGAAAGCCTGTGCTCTGTGACAGGACAACGGGACGAACTACTGAGTGCCTTCGCGACGGAGCGTCAGCTCTCGCACGATGGAGTGGCCGGCGACAAACTGATTGGGGACGAAGCTGTTCTCGTCGAGCGGAACTTCGATCTTCACGCTAACTTCTTCCGTATCCTCCACGATCGTCGTCGGCGAGACGGCGACGCTGACCTTCGTCACGCCAAGTGAGCTCATGATCCTTCGGGTCTCGGCCTCCGCTTCTGCACTCGTCGCTCCAGGAATGATCGCCAATCGACATCCCTCGTACACGGCATTGTCGGCCGTGTGGCGGATCATCGCCACGCGACAAAATTCGAATGCGGCGAAAAAGAACAAGAACAACAGTGGTGCGACGATGGCGAATTCCGTCATCGTGGCGCCGTTACGGCTGTGGTTTCGTTTCACTCGTATCATCGTTCGCTCCTCGTGTGGACCAATTGGATCGGCCGCTTACTGCGTCATCATGGTGCTCAGCGTCAACGCGATCTCTCGATAGATCTTCTTCAGCTGCGTGCCGTTTTTGGCATGAAAGTGCCGCCCCCCGCCGATGGATGCGACTTCGACCATCCGGGCCCGATCTGCGTCAGATCCGAACGTGATCGTGTGGATCGTAACGCCATCCGCCGCAAGCTCCTTGGCAACGACACGTGGCTCGGGCCCGCGATTGTGGCGTCCATCGGTCATCACGATCAAAGTACGTTCAACAAAATTTTCATCGCGACTTTCGTCCATGATCGTCATGCCCGCCCTCATACCTCGCGAGATACTGGTGAATCCACGGAGGCGAAGTTTCCGAATCCCAGACGAAATCGCCGTCAAGTTGTCGGTCAATGCGACGTCCGCGGTGGCCGATTCACTGTAGGAAGCCAATCCCACTTGCTCATCTACAGGGGTTTCATCAAGCGTCGCGGTAAACGTATCAATTGCTGCGATCAGGTCGCGAAACTTACTACCACGCATCGAGCCACTTCGGTCCACCACCAACACGACATCACGTTCGATGTAGGTCGACGACGCAGTGGCCTCTGGTTCAAAGAAGTCAACGCCCAGAATATTCCCAAAGAACAATGGAACGGGTCCCGATAGCGATCCGACCGTTCTGCGTCCGTTGACTCGCACCGTGTTCTGTGGCTTAGCGTTCGCCGCGAACTCAAATTTTCCGGTCTGTTGCTCAGTGCTGTGTCCAAAGACAAAATCACCGTCGGACAGTAAAAGGGGATCGCCGTTCACGCGGTTCGCTTCGGCAATCTCCTGTCCACGTTGAATCGCTAACTTTCGACTCATGGTTTCCGCCAGCGTGGCGGCCGCAGCCTTCGATGCGGCATCCGTCGCAGTTCGCAATTCGGTGCGTGACAAATGCATTTGTGCGACATCCACACTAAACGCTATCGCAACCATGAACCCGATCATCATGATCGCGATCAAGACCAGCATCGCGCCGCGGCGGCGACGCCCAGGACGTGAAGCAAAATGATGGGACGTTTTTGACTGGTTCATTCTTTCACCATCACGACGCGTGCGGTTAACAATCGATTACTCACGAACTGCCCGGCCAGTGGACTGTTCGTCGAAGTGGGCGCGGTGACTTCAATCACGATCTCGTCGCCCCGTACAGCGTTGCCTGCTTCCCCGTTGGGGAAAGACACTGCAAAGTCATTGACGTTTCGCGAGTCCAAAATATTCGACGCGCGGTCCATCCCATTGGCGTTATCAAAGCCGACACGAATGGACTCACGGATGCCCTCATAGGCGGCCACGTTGAGTGACTGCTTCAGAAAGATAAAGCTCGATGCCTCGATAGCGCCGAAGACAAGCAGCACGATGACCGGCAGGCAAACTGCGAATTCGACTGCAGCGACTCCTCGAACGGGGCGCCGACGTCGCCTGTGATGAATGGCTAAACGATTCACTGAAACGCTCACTTTTCTTGGGAGTCGAGATCTGACGAGTCGGAACCAGCGGCTTCTTGACTGTGTCGCTCCATCATCGAATTGAAGTTCAGAGCAATTTCCTGCCAGAAATCGTTCTCGCGAAACCGAAGAGGTGCAACGGCCCGTCCCTGACTAGCGTCGAGCAGTGCTCCTCGCAATCGCAGAATCGGACCAGCAAAACGGTTGGTCAGTTTCAACGTGTCCCAGACGAATGCAGGAATCAACGCCATCGTGATCACAAAGAAGGGCAAGAATCGCCGAAGGGAGTCCGCGAAAGTCTGCCCCCAATCGGCATCTGGCTGCTCGAATAAGCGAACCCAAATCATTAGTGCCATTGCGTTGCAGATAAAGAAGATGACCCAGTGAGCCGCGATCTTTCGAATCACGCCAACCTGGACTTCTGGATCCACAAGGACTTTACGGCGTTTCTTATTCGATTGACCCATGAAAGTATCCGCAGTTCGGAGTTGTGTTCTGGTGAACCGAGCATGACGGCGCGCAATCGCGCAAACATCATCTCAGTAGGAGCCTAGAACACGTCCCGTGGTCGTGACGGCTGCAAGAGACAATTCAGTCGCATTGACTTATCGATGTTTACAACGCACAGCTTCCGCGTCGCACCCGGCCAAGCATCACGCCCCCGCACCGCTGTAATCGTCACAATCGAAACGTGACCGACGGACCTAGAACGCGAAGGCCATGGATCGCAACGAAATGCGAGCTCGTTTTGTTTCGCATCGATCCCGAGACAAGCCGCAGAGATCAAGGTCACTTGATCGGTCCAACATCAACTTCCACGGCCAACTGTCACGAACCAGCTCGCGCAAGAACAATGACCATTCTCGGTGCTCAGCGACGTCGGAAAATGAAATGGCACTCGAACCTCGCTCCATCGGCACGAATTGCCACTGCCACCTATCATGGTGCGGCAACCCGCAGTGCAAAGCAGTTTCGCAAGAGTCAGATTGCACGTTGCTTTCATGTTCTTGGGTTGCTCTGCCATATTCCGTTGCCGGTGAAT
>JBPCVD010000691.1:0-10584 GCA_051010815.1 Rubripirellula sp. | reverse complement strand
TCCCCTGCCGCCGACTTCGTACGCGAATCCAGTCGGCGCATCCTCGGCCGAGGAGGTTTCATTTCCGGCTCCGAATTCCCAATCCTTGCAGTCACGTCGTGAACACGATGCGGAGGAAGGGGGGATTCAGTTTGCGGAGGAGTCTCAGGAACTGGTCTCCAGCCTGCAGGAACGTGGGCCCTCGACGACATCTCTGTCCGACCAGCCCGTCGACATGCCGGAATGGTTCGTGGTTGAGCAATGCGTTGCGAAAAGCCCGGGACGCTGGTTGCTACGTGGGCACGACAGCGTGCGACGGTTGCCGCTTGCCATGAAGGTGACGGAGTTACCGATTCAATTGACCTCGTCTCAGTCCACAACTCTTTTGGATGTTTGTGAGGCGGCATCGAAAGTGCAAAATCCGCGTTGGATTGCTCCGCGGGTTGCCGCCATCCAAAAGCGCCATCTTGGCGTCGTTCGTGCTTGGTCGTTCGCACGTCCCTGGAATACGTTTGCGACCGATTGGAAGACTCAGTCCAGGCGACTCGCGGAGGTTGCATTTGCGGTGGAGTCGGCCCATCGCGTGGGAGCGACGCATGGTGGTTTGCATGCTGGAAACGTGTTGGTGGATCATGACGGGAAAGCACTCGTGGTGGACGGGGCGTCGAGCCAAGTTGGAATCGTACGGTGGTTCGAGAGTTCGTCCCATGCGTTTAGCAGCTTGGAGGAGCGGATCCGCATGGACGTTCAAGACCTGCTTAAACTGGTGACCGTCGAGGCTTTGGAATGGGATGCAGCCCATAAACAACCTCTTCTACAGGCGATTCATGACGCTGCCAGTTCGGGTGAAGGTGGGGCGTGTGGGGCGATCGGCCAGCAGTTGGTTCAGTTCGCTGACGGCGAGCAAAACGAATCGAATCGGCGACGATTGAAACAACGTCCGCGATGGCGTCAACGATTCGCGCGTTGGATTGCGGGGGACGCGAGTTAGGATGGGACAGCACCGGAAACGAGTAGCGGGTCCGTAGGAGTGTGGTTGATGAGTCAGCCACGTTTCGGCTGATCTGATATTCTGGTGGAGCTGAGGCTTCACGAGCGTCATGATCGACTGAGAACAACACATGCGGATCCAATGCCCTGAATGCGAAGCCGCGCTTTCGCTGGGGCAACCAAAGCCGGGGACCTACAAGCCGAAGTGCAAGTACTGTCATCGGCCGTTCCGATTGAAGGTCAGTGATGATGACCCGCCAAAGATTGTTGCTGTAAAGATCAAACCACGTTCAGCGAAGCAATCTTCATCGCGTTCGGAGAATCGCTCCGCTTCCGCAACCAAGGCCAATTCGCCCGAAATGACGGTTGATCGCACATTGGATCAGCCGCAGCCATCGAGTCCGCAGTCGTCGAGTCCGCAGTCGTCGAGTCCGGAGGAGGAAGCCAAGGCGGCTCGATCGCTTGCATCCGACGCACATCGAAACGGAGCGGAAGAGGTCGATCAAGATCTTCGGCACACGATCGATGCGGTGGTGGATGAACCGGTTGATGGCCGCGACCAGAGTCTCTCGGTTGCATCGCCCAGCCAGCATCGGGAACCATCCCCGGCCGCACGTGGCGAGGAAGGTGAAGAGATTCCGGAGCGTCTAGGCGGCTATCGGATTTTGAAATTGCTAGGCCGTGGTGCGATGGGATCGGTCTATGAAGCGAAGCAGGTATCGCTTGATCGCCAGGTCGCGCTGAAGACGATTCGTGGTCGCATGGCTGACAACCCAGCATCACTGGCTCGGTTTGCACGAGAAGCTTACGCCGCCGCGCAGTTGACCCATCACAACGTCGTGCAAATTTATGACTTCGGAGAAGACGCTGGACGTCACTTCTTCAGCATGGAGTGGGTTCGTGGCGGACCGCTCGACGCCCTGATTCGTGAGAAGGGGCCTTTAGAAGCGCGGGTTGCAGCGAGTTACGCATTGCAGGCGGCGCGTGGTTTGCAATTCGCGCATCGAAACGGAATGGTGCACCGCGACGTGAAGCCCGCAAATTTGTTGCTCAGTGACGAAGGGGTGATCAAGGTTGCGGATTTGGGACTCGTGAAGATTCCAGATCAGGGCGAACTGGCCGCAGACGACCTTACCATGAGCGGGTTGGTGAGCGGCACGCAAGTGACGATGCAAGGCACGGCGGTTGGGACTCCCGCATACATGGCACCAGAGCAAAGTGTGGATGCCGCCGCGGTCGATCATCGCGCTGATATCTATTCCCTCGGATGCACGCTTTTCTACATGTTGACAGGGCGACCTCCCTTTGATGGCACGGTCGTTTCGGAAGTGATGGAACAACACGCGAGCCAGGCGTTGCCCGACTTGTCGCAGATCAATGGACGTGTTCCGGAAGCAGTTCAACACATCGTCACACGAGCGATGGCGAAGCGTCCTCAGGATCGGTATGAATCCCTTGCCGAAATGGTGACTGATCTAGAGTCCTATCTGGGCGTTAGCCCTGATGGTCGGTTCACGCCGACATCGGAACAGGCCGATCAGTGGGAGGCCATCGCAACTCAATACCGTGCGGCCGCGCCGCTGGCCCGTTGGAACAGCGTCTTTGTCATCGTTTTTTTGGCGGTCAGCGGATTGCTGACCGTCGTGTTGCCGTTTGCCGGTTTGTCGTGGATGCTGGTCGGGCCAACGCTCTTCGCCAGCGCACTGATGGTCTCTGTTGGGCTGGGTGAACGACTTGGTGGTAGCGCGGTGATGAGTCGATTTCGCAAGTGGGTCGGTTCACTGTCTTGGTGGGACATCGCTTTGGCATGCTTGGGGGCCGTCGCTCTGTTGTTCGTCGTTCTGGTTGCGGGAATGACGCCGGGATTGGTGGTCGGAATGTTTCTCGGTATTGCGGTGGGTGCGTGCTACCATTTCGCCGTTGCCGTGCCCTCTAAGCGATCGTTGAAAACGCCGCTTGCAGAGGCGGAGCGATTCATTCGGGATCTTCGTATCGAGGGCGCCGACGAGAATGGTGTGCGAAGCTTCGCGGCCCGATACGCCGGCGCCGATTGGCAGCGTTTGTACGAGGAACTTTTCGGCTATGACGCGTTGTGTACGATGCGAGCGTCACTGCAAGGGGATCCCTCCTTTACGGCCTCCACCAAGTCTGATTCCTGGCGCGATCGAATTTGCGCTCGGCTGCACGATCGAGCAGAAGCCAATCGGGAAGCGAGTGATCGCAGGCGTTTGGCGAAACTTGAAGAACGTGGTCTGCAAAGCGAAGGATTGACGGCAAACGAGGCAAAGGAGCGGGCTTGGCAAATGGCCGCCGCTGTGATGGACAACGCCAAGCTGCCGACGCCGATGCAAGACTTGGATGCAGAAAACGCGGCGCAGCTCAAACGCGAACGGATGAAAGCGATGTTGGCCGATGCACGCAGTGGCGAGTATCGGATTCAACGTGACCGATACGAGTTCGCCCGGTTCGCCCTGGGAGGACACACGCGGTTATTGGCAGGTTGCTTGCTGCTGGTCCTGTTTGTGTTGTGGGGCAACCACCACGGAGTCTTTGATTCGTTCAAAACGCTCGACACAATCGAAGACTTCAATGCCGGTCAGGTCGACCTGGACGAAGTGGGCAATGCGTTCCGTGGTGCGGCAGCGACCGGAAACGAAGTGGAATCGGAATCGATGAGTGGCGGTCGCATCAACGGGTGGTCGCTCGGTGTAGCCGGTCTGCTACTGCTGATGTCGGCATTCGTATCGGGATGGCGAATGACGCCGTTTGCCGTGGTCGCGACGCTCGTCATTCTGTTTGGACCGTCGCTGGGAATGCCTGGGGTTGGCGAGCGATTGCAACCCTGGATGGTGGCAGCGTGCGTGGGGATCGCAATCTATCTGCCGGGAATCGTGTTTGGTGAATCGCGTGACGACGCTAATTAGCGTTTGCGGAGTTGGGGCTGGCCGACGGATGCCTCGGCGACGAGATCAAATAGCCCGACCAAAACAGTGGCTGGTCTCCCGTGACGCCTTCGCGAGAATGCTCGGCTTGAATGAGCAAAGGTTCCGCGGCTGGGTCGAGTTCCGCGTCGCGAAGAACCATCCGCGCGCGCTGCCAACTCTGATTCATCCCGGTGAAAGGCAACTCTTGAAGGAATTCGCGTAACGCGATCGCTGTCGATTCCCCACCCACGGCCCATCGGCTGATCAATACGCTACGCACGCCAGCCGTGTTGAGCGCACAGAGTGTGTTGAAGAGCTCTTGCCCATTGCCCATTTGACCGGCACCCACGGGCGTTCGGAAACCCGCCAAGACGACCGTCCTTGGAACGTCGACAGGAAAACGCATCCAGGCATCCAAAGTTCCATAGGGTGTTGCCTGGTCGTACGGTGTCACGCTGGTCAGCAAGAAGTTCTTCGTGTTCGGAGCTCGCGGTGCTGCGACGACGAGATGTCCGACTTGATTGGTCAACAGTCCCGAGGGAGTGTCAAGCGTTTCCGGCAGACGCACCGGATCGTTCAATACATCAACGATGGAATCAACAATCAATGCGTTGAGTTCTGTGTCTCGTGGTGCAAAGAACTGGTCTGCTGTGACTCCAATGGCGCGAGATGCCGGTGGGAAAGCGACAGGCTTCAGCGCCAGCCCTGGGGTGGCGGCATAGCGGACAACAATCTTGTCCGCGATCAAGGGAGACTCGATGTCGCCCAACGGCATGAGTTCAAAGGGCAAGTACCACAGCGGACCATCAGGCACGATGATCAATTCATCAAATCGATCGGGCGTGATTGTCGCGTCATCTGGGAAGAGGTGACGCCGAAGGTTGATCGCGTTCTCTCGCCACGATTCATCCGCGGGCAAACGTTCGCCTCGCGTCTTGCCAACACCGATTGCCTTTAACAAACGTCCGATTTCACCCGGGATGCGCCCGCTGCCGCCAACGGTCCACATGGCAACTTTTCCATCGGACGCCAGGGTTCCGTAAAGCTGGTTTCCGATGGAGATGAACGTGAGCAACCCGGTCCGCTTCGGAATTTTCGCGACGGGCAATTTCTCGTCGAGTGTCGGCGGCGTGACCTGAGGAAGGTGAATACGGCTCAACGCCGCGGCGCAAGCCTTCGCTTCAGCCGCAGCGATCGTGTCGGGAGTCGGTTGTGCGATCGCGAGCGCAGCGGTTCGAACCTCTTTCAACGGGCCGAGTGCTTTCTTGCGGAACTCTACGATCGCAGGATCAAGCAGACGCTCGTCCGCTCCAGCGATTCGTCTGACCTGTGAAATGCGTCCGCCCAGGGCGAGTTGGCTGCTGAACCGAGAGGCCAGCATTTGGTCGGCCGCTTGCAAGAGTTTGTCACCGTACCCGCCCGAGGCCGCTAAGTTGACGCGGGCAGCATGAGCGAGTGATCGATCGACGATGGCGCCGGCAATGCCGTCCACGGCGTCGCGGGTCCAGACCTCCTGAGGTGGGTCTTCACAATACTGCTTCAGAAGTTTCTCGCTTGTATTGCCACCGATGGAGGTGCCGATCGCCTGCCGAATCAATCCAAGTTGATAGACACGCGGCATGGAGATGAGCGACTGTTTTCGCGTTCGATGGTTCAACGCGAACGTCAGCATCTGACGGGTCGCTTCGTCCAGATCGGTAACGCGATTCACTCCGAAGGATGAACCTCGGGCGGCCGCCATTCTCGCGGCCACGTAGGCGCCATAGGCCGTTAGCCGCGGCAGCGTCACGTCGCGACGATTCGCGATCGATTGGGCATTGGAAATCATCGCTGCGGCGGCATCAACGTCACCCGCGGTCACGGCTGCGTCGGCGCCAGCGATCAAGCAATGAAGAGCCGCCAGTCGCGACTCTCGAAGCATCGAGGCCGCTACCACGTTGGCCGCCTGAACGACGGTCGGAGCGGTTTGGGGTGTCGCACAGCCAGCCGCCAATTGGAAAGCTTCGCCGATGAGCTCGGGCTGGTTGAGTGCGGCTGCCACGTGCACCGTATTCATGGCAACAGGAATGGCTTGTTCGGGCTTTGCGGTTCCCGCGATCGCGCTAGTTTGCACGAGCATGGTGATCGCCGAAAGCGGATGAGCTCCGCCATTGAATAGCGTCGTGGAAGCGGCATCCGAGATCGCCTTTTTGTCATCGTGCAAGCTGAAGTAACCGGTGCAACGCATCGCGCCGATCATGATCCTGCCCAAAGGCACTTGCATGTTGGCGGGATACTTCGTGGCATTCAGTAATCGGCTGGCCATGGGATCGTTCTCGGCCAATGGACCGAGCAACACGCGACGCCGGTACGAAGCGATGGCGATCCCACGCATGATCTCGGCAATATCCATCGTTCGGATGTTGGGTTCTTCTATCGTGCCTCCGTTCTTGAGCGCGGCGGAGGTGAGTGGTTGCCCCGACCGATAACTCATTTTGTCCGAGATGGGGGCGACCTGGACCGATCTTGCTTCTGGCCAAAGGTTGGAACGAGTGCTTCTGACAGCGCCGGGTTGTACCGATGACGCCCAGTCAACGCCGCGTAGAAATCGAACACGGTCAACGATCAAAATGACGTGGTCCACTTGTTCACGTGCGGCCGGTAAGTTGCCCAAGTGCCAGTAGCACTCACCCAGCATTGCCAACGCCGGGATCGAGTCCAACCAGCGACCGTTGATATCGCGCCGCCCCGAACGCAACGCTGCGTCGAACAGATCGATTGCCTGCTCAAGATCGCCGGCACGGTACGCTTCCAAAGCCAAGTAGTACTGCTGCGACGGATACTGCCCCCCCGGCTCTACACCTCCGAGCGTGCCAAACCCACCAAGGTTGCCGCCCTGGGCCGATGCAAATGGTGACTGCAGGATCACGAATGCCATGACCAGCATCACAAACGTCATGGCCAGCCATCGAGAGCTCCATCGCCGTGAGATCCCGTGCGGACGCTGGTTGTGACAATCCGCAAGAAGGTTCACGAAACGTGGACGCATGGGAGGTAATCCGCTCGAGAAGGAAAAGAAGAGGATCGCATACGCGGCCGCCGTCGGCCTGATTAACCGTGCCAAGTGATGGGTGCCACGAAGCAGCGTCGAAGTCACCGCATCGGTAGCGCCGCCCTTATACTCTTGCTGGACCAA
Source organism: Rubripirellula sp. (assembly GCA_051010815.1). Lineage (GTDB taxonomy): Bacteria > Planctomycetota > Planctomycetia > Pirellulales > Pirellulaceae > Rubripirellula. Next base: position 3,516 of record JBPCVD010000691.1, on the reverse strand, counting down.
GGACGCTCAATGCATCGCAGACGAATGCGCGAAAGGTGCAGCGGCGTAAATTCAGCACTGCAAATTCAGAACGGTACATTGCGTCGCCCGAATGGTCTCTGAAGTCTCAAGTCAGGCAGCCGCGGACAGCTTCATCGCTATGATGGGCTGGCTCGGCCAATTCTGATTTCGACTTCGCTGCGAGACAAAAACGGCACCACAACTTCCATCGTAGAGGCTCCATTGCTGTGGGTCGAATCAAATGTGGTCCGAATTACCGTCTGCCGGGTTGTTCCAAGCACGCCAGAGCCGGTTCAAATCTAATATTTGGAAGAAACCGTGGATGACGACAAGCAAACGATCAATCCCTACTCGCCCTCAGCGGAGCTTGAACTTGGAACGGCCGCTCCCGGGCCCGTCCAGGACGAAGGTCCGAATCTACCCGCTTCGCGGTCGCTGTTGAGGACGTCGATTCGGTGGTTCGTTGTTTGCGTGATCAGTGCTCTGCCCAGCTTCGTCGTTGGAATGGCGATTTCGCAAAACCAGATCGCGGCCATGGTGATCGGAATACTGATCTTTGCCTTCGGCTATACCTGGGCGGACTATGCGACGGCGAAGATGCCGTTTCGGCAGAATCGCCGAGTCTCACGCACATTGAAGATTGCCTATGGAACTCGGATCGCGGTGTCCATCATCTATCCGATTGGGCTGTTTCTGGACATGTTCTGTGGGATGCTGTCGGTCAGTTTGACGCAAGTGGTCAGCGACGTGCAGCTCAGGGATGGTGGCGCGATGGGATTTGCGGCCACGCTGTTCACGACCTTGGTCCAGGGCGTGGTGCTGAATGTGGTGTTGGCTGTCTACGCTTCGCTCGTCTACGCCATCCAATGGTTGGTTGCGGCTATCCGCCATTGAAGATCTACCATGCGATCAGAGAATCCAGTGACCGCGCCGTCCTAATTTTGGTCATGCAGCGTCTTGGTTAGGCAGCGTCTTGGTCATGCAGCACGTCGTCCCCGCATGCCCAGGCCTTGGGGAACGGGAATGGGGACGGGGTTGAATCGGTTCGAAATCGGCGTTCACGGGGAAAGACCGAGGATGCCGAGTGATCGATCATTCACCGTGTAGCAAACGCTTATTGGATTGGCATTCGGAATCGCTCGCGGTGCTCCTCCCCAGTGCTGGGAGCGGAGGGAAGCGAGACTCGATTCGTTGAGGCTTCGTAACACGTTACACAATGCCACTTTAGGTGGTGCGTCGTCGCGTTCAGGGCGAGATCGATGTCGTTTGGTTCGACTGGAAAAACAATCACAGTTGACCCATTTTCTCTAAACGCGTAACTTTAGCTACTGGAACAAGTTAGGGGCGGTGCGCGCTGACAAGCTAGCTGCACTCGCGAGACCAGCCAACGGATGTGAAGCGGTTAGCGAGCAAGCCGACCCAAGTTTGGTTTTGCGTCCCAGAATCCTTCCGCTGTAACGAAGAACGTTTATTCAGCGACGGTATTCATTGGCAGCATTCCAACGAACACGATTGCAACACGGTCGACACGACCATAATCCAACAACAACAACATGTCATTTCTTGAACAAATTTGGGACATCCTCGGCGTCGTCTTTGGCGGCATCTTTGGGACATTTGAGCGTACCGTGACAGCTGTCTTCGGGTCCGCCAACGCCCGGCAGGTGTCGAAGTTCCAAACACGCGCGGAGTCCATCAATGAGCTCGAGGAAAAGTATGCCTCGATGTCGGACGAAGAGTTACGCAAGCAAACCGAGTTGATGCGGAAGCGGCTGCGCGATGGTGAAACGCTCGAAGAGATTCTTGATGATGCTTTCGCGGTCTGTCGTGAAGGTGGCAAGCGTTTCCTAAGCATGCGTCACTATGACGTGCAGTTGATTGGTGGCATGGTGCTTCATTCGGGCGGCATCGCGGAGATGGTGACGGGTGAAGGAAAGACGCTCGTTGCGACTCTTCCGGCCTACCTGAATGCCTTGGAGGGCAAGGGTGTGCACGTGGTGACGGTCAACGATTACTTGGCCCGCCGTGACATGGAGTGGATGGCACCGCTGTACATGAACTTGGGCCTTACGGTGAATGCGATCCAGTCGGGGATGTCGACCGACGAGAAGCAGGCCGCTTACATGTGCGACATCACGTATGGAACCAACAACGAGTTTGGCTTTGACTACTTGCGCGACAACATGCGTCCTGCGTCAAAGGGAGATGATCGCTTTTCCAAGGACGCTCAGCAGTGCCAGGGCCCGCTGAACTACGCCATCATTGACGAGGTCGACAACATTCTGATCGACGAGGCGCGAACGCCTCTGATCATTAGCGGCCCCGCCGATCTCGATCTGGGACGCTACCAGGAAGCGAACCGTGTTGCTGGGCAATTGACGAAGGAAACTCACTTCTCCGTCGACGAGAAACAGCACAATGTCACGCTGACCGACGAGGGTGTTCGCGAAGCAGAGAAATTGGCGGGTGTGGAAAGCTTCTACACGGCGGGCAACATGGAGTGGCCCCACTTGATCGACAACGCGCTGAAAGCGCACTTCCTGTACCGTTTGGACGTGAACTACGTCGTCAAGGATCGCCAGATCGTAATCGTTGACGAGTTCACGGGACGCTTGATGGAAGGACGCCAGTGGAGTGATGGTTTGCACCAGGCGGTAGAAGCCAAAGAAGGTGTGCCGATCAAGCAGGAGACGCAAACGTTTGCGACAGCGTCTCTTCAGAACATCTTCAAGATGTACTCCAAGCTTTCCGGCATGACGGGTACGGCCATGACGGAAGCGACCGAGTTCATGAAGATCTACGGGCTGGATGTCGTTGCGATTCCAACCAATTGCGATCTGGAGCGAATCGAACATCCCGATCTGATTTACCTTACCGAGAAAGACAAGTTCAAGGCGCTCGCCGATGAAGTTGAGAAAGCTCACAAATGGGATGTGCTGAATCTGAAGGGAGACGATGAGTTTTGGGGCATCATTCAGAATGAAGACGGAAATGAAGTTGAGATCATTCTGAAAGGCGAAAAGCTTTCCGAGACGGTGCCTCAATCCAAAATCGTATCGATTGAACGCAAGGGTCGACCAGTTTTGATTGGTACGGTCAGCATCGAAAAGAGTGAGCGGCTATCCGCGTTGTTGGAGCGTCGGGGCATTGAACACGATGTCTTGAATGCGAAGCAGCATGGCCGTGAGGCAGACATTGTGGCTCAGGCCGGCCGACTGAACGGCGTTACGATCGCCACGAACATGGCCGGTCGTGGTACCGACATCATCCTGGGTGGCAACCCAGAGACGATGGCTTGGGCCCAACTGCAACACGAGTATCCGACGCGTTTGGAAGTGCCCGACGATGTTTGGAACGCATTGGTCAAGGAGATCGATGAACGAGAAAAAATGAGTGAAGAGGGCGAAGTGGTTCGCACGATCGGCGGTCTTTACGTGTTGGGCACGGAGCGGCACGAGTCGCGTCGAATTGACTTGCAGTTGCGTGGTCGTTGTGGTCGCCAAGGAGACCCCGGTT
>JBPCVD010000690.1:0-11673 GCA_051010815.1 Rubripirellula sp. | reverse complement strand
CTTGGGAGCGTTCAACGACGTACAGCTTCTCTTTCGAGTTGGTTCGGATGATCCGACAATCGCGCGCACCAAAGTACAACATGCCGCGAGGATGTCGAAAGGAGATCGTGCCACCAGGATTCACGGTTGCGTTTCCCATCAGCAGGAACGTCATCGAGGTTCCGGGCACGGTGTACAGCACCACATCCGCCGCAACCCGCTGCGACGAATCGCCGATCCCCAGGGCAATGAACAGAGCGACAACAATGCTAAAAACGGATCGTTCAGTGGTGTGCACGCTTGCCCCTCAAGGTTTCGAAATCGGTTAGTGCAAGGTTAACGTGGCAGAGTCGCCAAGACAAAGTGATGGAAGAAAATACTCCGCCACTAGATCAGGGACTCTCAAGCAGAGGCGTTTGTTCCCAACTTCCCAGCGTAAATGGCGAGACCCCAATCGCTCGAGCATCAATTGTGGGTAAATGCGACACACCGCGCGCTTTCATGGGTAAAACCGTGCATCGGCGATCAATCGGGCCTCGGACTGAGCAAAGTCTCGAAGAGCTGTTAAACTATTGTTCACTCCCTCCCCACGCCCATTTCTGGGTCCCACCTATGCGTCGATGCTCACTCGCTTGGATTCCCTTCGCTCTGCTCTCCGTGGCGTGGTGTCGCGCGGACACGGTCGAGTTTGCACGGGATATCCGCCCGATCCTCTCGGACAAGTGTTTTTATTGCCACGGGCCCGATGAACAACACCGCGAGGCAGACCTGCGTCTCGACCTTCAAGAGGAGGCCTTCAGCGTCATCGAGCCAGGCCAGCCCGATGCAAGTGAACTCGTTGCACGGATCCTTTCTCGCGACGACGACATCATGCCGCCTGTCGACTCTCACAAAGTACTGAGTGACTCAGAGATCGAACTGCTGTCTCGCTGGGTCACGCAGGGCGCCGAATGGACACAGCATTGGTCCTTCAATCATCCCGACAAAGGTAGCCCCGCGGCGACTCGAACACGCGACGCGATTGATTCACAGGTGTTGAAGAAGATGCCGGCCACGAGCTTTTCGCCGGAGGCAAGTCGCGAGAAGCTTATTCGACGGGTCACCTACGACCTGACCGGAATGCCTCCCACGCTGGCCGAACTGGACGCCTTCCTTGCCGACTCCTCCACCGATGCCTATGAGCGATTGGTCGACCGGCTCCTCAGATCGCCTCGCTATGGACAGCGAATGGGTTTGGCTTGGATGGATGCCGCCCGGTACGGCGACACCAGCGTTTATCACGCCGATGGCCCCCGAAGCATGTGGGCTTGGCGCGATGCGATCGTGGATGCCTACACCCGCAACATGCCGTTCGATGAGTTCTCGACAAGCCAAATCGCCGGCGACCTGCTGCCTGAAGCAACGCTGGAACAAAAGCTATTGGCTGGATTCAACCGAAACAATGGCACAACAGATGAAGGGGGAGCGATCGCAGAGGAATACCGAGTGGAGTACGCCGTCGATCGCGTGAAGACCACTTCGACCGTTTGGCTTGGCCTGACAATGGAGTGTGCTCAATGCCACGACCACAAATACGATCCTATTTCGCAAGAAGACTATTACCGGTTCTATGCCTTCTTCAACATCAGCAGTGATGGAGGAATGCAAACGCGAAAGGGGAACGCAGAGCCGACACTTGCGATACCGGACCCCGCCAAGCAAGCAAAGCTCCCGGACGCCGAACTCCGACTTGCAACCGCGACCGAACGAATTACTGAAATCGAATCGAGTTGTCAGGCAGAGCTCGACAACTGGATCGCGCTCAAACAACAGGACCCTGAATCGGTCGACGAAGCACCGAGCGATTTCGCCATCAAGTTGGCATTCAGCGAAGAGGAAGGAAAAAAAACCGAGGTCCAGGGCCCCAAGTCAAAGCCGGACGAAGTTCTCACGGCAACCATCCACGGGAAACCGATTTGGATCGAGGCTCGCTCAGATTCCGGAATCAAACTCGACGGCAGCAACTATGTCGATGTCGGTGACTTTGCCAACTTCGAACGAACGGATGCATTCTCCTATGGCGGATGGGTAAAACCACCGAAGAAGTCCGGCGTCGGAGCGCTCATCGGGCGAATGGACGACGCCAATGCCCATCGCGGATTCGATCTCTACGTCGGGGATGGTCCGGTCTCTGTTCATTTGATCAACAGTTGGCCTGGCAACGCCATCAAAGTCACTACCAAAAAGCGGCTCACGCCCGACCAATGGCATCACGTCTTCGCCGTCTACGATGGATCGAGCAAAGCGAAAGGCATTCAAATTTTCGTCGACGGTGAACTTTGGGATTGGAAAATTGAGCAGAACGGTCTTTCGGAAACGATGAAGACGGAGAAGACGCTGCTGATCGGCAGTCGCCACTCCGGGTCACGACTGAAAGGCGAGATCGACGAAATCCAAATCTACGATCGGAAGCTTTCGTCGGAGGAAGTTCAGCAGCTTGCGGAAGCCACGCCAATTTCATCCTTGCTTGCGATTCAAAACGACGCCCGAACGGAAACGCAAACTCAGGTGCTGAGGCGATTCTTTCTCAACCAAGAGAACCCCGAGTACGCCAAGCTCACCAAGCAGGTTGCCGCAACAGAAACAGAATTGACGGAGCTGCGAAAGCCATTGACCACCGTGATGGTCATGAGTGACATGTCGTCGCCTCGAGAAACATTCGTGCTCAATCGGGGTGCCTATGATTCGCCCACCGACGTGAAAGTCGAACCCGGGACACCGACAATACTGCCGCCGATGGGCCACGACATGCCACGAAACCGGCTTGGCCTCTCCCGCTGGCTCTTTAGTGACGAACATCCTCTCACCGCCCGAGTTGCCATCAATCGATATTGGCAGATGTTGTTTGGTCATGGCCTCGTCGCAACCCCCGAGGACTTTGGTGCACAGGGGCAATTCCCTTCCCATCCCCAGCTGCTCGATTGGCTGGCGGTCGATTTTCGTGAAAGCGGTTGGGATGTAAAACGCATGCTGAAGGAGATCGTGCTCTCCAAGACGTATCGCCAATCGTCGGCCAGTTCACCCGAGCAGTATCAAGCCGACCCTTTCAATCAATGGCTCTCTCGCGGGCCTCGGTTTCGACTGCAGGGCGAATTCATCCGCGACTCAGCACTTCAACTGAGCGGACTTCTCCGGGATCAGATGGGCGGACCCGGCGTCAGGCCGTACCAACCCGCAGGCCTTTGGGCCGAGGTCGGGTTGGGCGGAAATCCTAAGTTCGTGCAAGACCACGGGGACAGCCTTTACCGACGTAGCCTCTACACGTATTGGAAACGCTCGGCGCCGCCACCTTCCATGCAAATCTTTGATGCTCCGACGCGTGAAAAGTGTACGATCCGAAGAGCCAGAACCAATACACCGCTTCAAGCGCTGGTCACGCTCAACGATACGCAATTCGTGGAAGCTGCCCGTCATTTTGCGGAGAGAATGATTCGCGAAGGTGGGCGAACCGACGAAGAGCGACTGAGTTTCGGTTTTCGACTTGCCGTATCGCGAGCCCCCGAGGCCAACGAATTGTCGGTGTTGAAAAACATCCTCAGCCATTCGCTTGACAAGTATGGGAACGACTCAGACGCTGCAAACGCATTGCTCGCGGTGGGCGAATCGCCACGCGACGAAGCACTTTCGACCGCTCACCACGCAGCCTGGACCATCGTGGCCAGCGCGATTCTGAATCTTGACGAAACACTTACACGTGAATAATCCGAACGCTCGAGCGCGGACCATGAATCCGATTGAAAGATACGAACTTCAGATGACGCGGCGGCAATTGTTGGCGCGCGGTCGTGGCTGTCTGGGTGCCGCCGCGCTCGCAACCCTGCTTCAATCCGACGCGACGAAAGCAAACGGACTGGAACGCTCTTCGGCGAATCCTGGTCTTCCGGGCCTGCCACATTTTTCGCCCAAAGCAAAACGGGTCATCTACTTGTTCATGGCGGGCGGTCCCAGCCACATCGACATGTTCGATTACAAGCCCGAGATGCGGAAACTGCACGGGAGCGAATTACCGGAGACCATTCGCAACGGGCAACGTTTGACAGGAATGTCGAGCGGGCAAAAGTCGTTCCCCTGCGTGGCACCGATGTTCAAGTTTGATCGTTATGGCGAGCGGGGAACGTGGGTCAACAGCGACCTGCTTCCGCACACTGCCTCGATCGTTGACGAAATGACGATCGTTCGCACGATGAACACCGAGGCCATCAATCACGATCCCGCGATGACCTACATCAACACCGGGACTCAGCAATTGGGGCGGCCGAGCATGGGAGCATGGCTAAGCTACGGACTGGGTAGCCCCAACGAAAACCTACCAGCCTACGTGACGATGATTTCGGTCGGTGCGAAACCGGGACAAGCGTTGTTCTCGCGACTCTGGGGCTCCGGGTTCTTACCCTCGAAGCATCAGGGTGTGCAATTTCGCAGTGCAGATGATCCTGTGCTTTACCTCAGCAATCCCTCCGGCGTGGATCCCGAAACGCGACGGCAAATGCTCGACGGAATCGCCGAACTCAACGCCACACGCTTCAACGACGTCGGCGATCCAGAGATCCAAGCACGGATCGCACAATATGAGATGGCCTATCGAATGCAAACCTCCGTGCCCGATCTCATGGACCTGTCCTCGGAATCGGCCGCAACCTACGAGATGTACGGCGAAGAGGCGAAGAAGCCGGGCACGTTTGCCGCCAATTGCATTCTGGCGCGACGACTGGCCGAGCGAGGCGTTCCATTCGTTCAACTGTTCCACCGCGGTTGGGATCAGCATGGCAATCTGCCGAAGGACATGCGGCGCAATTGCAAAAGCGTCGATCAACCCGCCGTTGCATTGGTCAAGGACCTGAAGCAACGGGGCATGCTGGAGGACACGGTGGTAATCTTTGGGGGCGAGTTTGGACGCACCATCTACAGCCAAGGAAAGCTCACCGAAGACAACCATGGCCGCGATCATCACGGACGATGCTTTAGCACCTGGGTCGCCGGCGGCGGATTCAAGCAAGGGTTTGACTACGGTGCGACGGACGACTACTCCTACAACATCGTCGAAGACCCCGTTCATATCAACGACTTTAACGCCACCATCCTGCATTCCCTTGGAATCAACCACGAACGATTCACGGTCAAATACCAAGGGCTCGATGCGCGGCTGACGGGAGTTGAGGAAGCTCGCGTTGTGAAGGAAATTTTGGCATGAGCCACGCGAACATTGGCATCGTCACCGTCTCGGATCGTGCAAGCCGCGGTGAATACGAGGATCTCGGAGGTCCGGCGATCCGCGAATACCTTTCAAGTGTATTGTCGAGCGACTGGACCCCCGTCGCTCGAGTCATCTCGGATGATCAATCGCTGATTGAGTCGACGCTACGGGACTTGTGCGACGCGGAGAATTGCTGTCTGGTCGTCACCACTGGTGGCACCGGCCCCGCGGCGCGTGATGTCACACCCGAGGCAACGGAAGCGGTATGCGAAAAGATGATGCACGGGTTCGGTGAGTTGATGCGAAAGGTTTCGCTCGAAAAAGTGCCGACCGCGATTCTCTCTCGGCAAACAGCAGGCATTCGCAAGCACTCGCTGATCGTCAATCTTCCCGGTAAGCCGAAAGCGATCGCAGAATGCCTCGATGCAGTTTTTCCGGCCATTCCCTACTGCATCGACTTGATCGATGGTCCGCGATTGACGACCGACGAATCACGAATGGTCGCCTTTCGACCTAAGGGGAAGTGAACGTCATGGACCGGCGGTCCTGCCTTTCAAAGCTCATGCTGCTTTGCAGTACCGCGTGGCCGTTGACAGTGGCTGATTCGGCGCGCTCGGATCAGCCGTTGACGACGTTGACGCCGGGACATCCCAACGACCACACGCCTCCATCGGTTCCATCGGCTCCGTCTCTGAAATCTCGCGTTCGCGGAATGCTGCTGGGCTCACTGATCGGAGACGCCCTCGGTGGCCCCATCGAGTTCGCGCCGCCGGAGCGGGTCGCCGACCTGCTTCCAAACGCCCGCAACTGGCCCGCCGAGAAGGTGCTGAATCCGGAAACGCTTGCGGACCTGGCCACGACTTTGACGATGCATTCGTACGTCGATCTTCGCCCTGACACCGCCCCCTACGGCCCCTGGATCGCGAAGGCACCGGCCGGCACGCTGACGGACGATTCGCGGCACAAGATCGTGACCCTACGAGCCTTGCGTGCGATGCTGCAAGAAGAACGTGATCGGCTAAGCCCGCTCGATTTCGCTGAAGCATTGATCGCTTTTGAGCCGCACCCAAAACACAAGATGACGCCCGAGCTTTCAAAACTTGTTCAGGAAGGGATGCGAGAGTATCGATACGCCGCTCGTTGGATGCTCGGCGATCGAGACGAGAACCGGGCATTGCCTGTCGAACGACTGTGGGCCGGCATCCCCAATTGCAGCGGCCAAATGGCTCTGCTGCCGATCGCCGGTATTTTTCCGGGACAACCCGAACGTGCGTACCGAGAGACGTTTGCCATCGATTTCATTGATGCCCCGACGGCCCGCGACATCGCGGCGGCACTGAACGCCGGCCTTGCTGCCGCACTTTCGCCAGAACAGGTCAACGAGTCTCCGGCGCTGCGTTGGCAGCGACTCATTGATTCAATGCGGGCGACAGACCCGTACCGATTCGCGGAAGTCCCCTTTGTCGGGCGCCCGCTGACCACCTGGATGGACCGGGCAGAGGAGATGGCGACCCAAGCAAAAGGGAGTCCTCGACAGCTTTACGAGATGCTCGAGAACGAGGGCAAACCGGTTTACTACTGGGACGCCCATTTCACGCTGCTGGTCCCGCTTTCGATCCTGTACCTCTGCGACTTTGACCCTTTGGCATCGATGAACCTTGTGCTCGATTTCGGGCATGACACCGACTCCTACGCTCAAGTGTTGGGCGCGATGGCGGGTGCGGTGCACGGCGATGAGCTCTTTCCTGCCAGCATGATTCAGTCGGTTCAAAGCCGTCTCGATGCGGACTACGCAGAATCGGTCGAAGATTGGCACACGACGCTTCGCTCTGCCGCTAAAGTCTGGTCCCACGAAACCCCTTAGTCTGCGCTGGAATTGCAAGATGCAAACGTCTCCGTTCCCCATGATCACGCTCGATGACGCCGATACGATCCAGTATGGCGTCGAACAGCTTGGCCTCTGTGACGGTGAGGGGGAACGTGTTGTGCGAGTCGAGCGAGCCGGCGAAGGGAACATGAACTCCGTGCTTCGGGTGACCACGACGAACCGGAGCGTGATTCTGAAACAATCACGTCCTTGGGTTGAAAAGTATCCCGAGATCGCTGCCCCCGCGGATCGCATTTTGGCAGAGATCGACTTCTACCAACGCGTCCAACTTCATCCGTCGGTGTGTCGCGCGATGCCGCGGTTACTGGCCGCGAGTCAAGATCTCCACCTGATGGCCATGGAGGACCTCGGCGAGGCGACAGACTATTCCGATCTGTATGCGAGATTCAATGCGGACGAATTGCCGTTGCAGGATGCAGTCCAGTGGCTCGTTCAACTTCATTCGATCTCCGTTCCAGAGTGTGAGCAGTCATCCGTAGGGAATTTGGAATTGCGAGCGCTGAATCACGCTCATATCTTCCAGATTCCATTGCAATCGCCGAGCGTGCTTCCGCTGGATGATATCTGCGATGGAATGGAATCGGTCGCCGATTCGATCCGCACCGATCGCAGCTTCCAGACGGCCGCCGAGCGACTCGGATCCCGCTACCTGGGTACTGGACCGTGCTTGCTTCATGGAGACTTTTACCCTGGCTCTTGGCTCCGGACGAAACAGGGCCTTCGGGTCATCGATCCTGAGTTCACGTTCGCCGGTCCGGCGGAGTTTGACCTGGCGATGATTGCAGCCCATCGAGTGCTGATGGGTGGACTTGCAGATTCAGTCGCGTTGGTCACGGATGCCTATTCGAAGGCGGGCGGACGCGCGCTCGATGCAAGACTGATGAGTGGTTTCGCCGGAATGGAGATCATGCGTCGGCTGTTGGGAGTCGCGCAATTGCCGCTGGAATCGACACTCCGGCAACGCATGCAAATGCTCTCGATCGCGCGCGACTACGTAGCCTAACCCCGCGATCAATTCTCAGCGTCAACTTCACGCGCCGGTCTGTTCTCGGCATTTCCGTCCACGGTCGAGCCGATTCCACTGACGAGCCGATTCCACTGACGAGCCGATTCCACTGTCGAGCCGATTCCACGGTCGAGAATTTCATTTTGTCGCTCTTCATCAAGGGACTGCTCGTTGCTCCAACCCTTCATGTCCGTCGTCCCCGCGATCTGTTCTTAGGACGGCCGCGCGTTCAGCGGATTCATATTTCGAGACCCGACAGACGTTTCTTAAGAACGCTTTAGCGTTCAACCACAACACGCGGACGCCTGAAGTGCCGCACGGCCGGGGTTTGAACGCCCGATGTGAGACCCACATGGGATTGTTATGCTTACCGTTGAACTGCGACCCACCATTGATCTCAGAGTCCATGCAGGACCCCGTGCACAATCCGTATCAAGCACCTTCGACCGCCTCGGAGCCCTTGGACGACGCGTTTCAAGACAAACGTTTGAGGACGGCTGCGACCGGGTTGAAACTGATGTATGTCGGTATCCTGCTGATTCTCCTCGCCTTCATCATGAGTTTCCCCGCCTCGATTTTCGAAATCCGCCCAGGCATCGTGCTGATGCTGATCGCGATTTTGGGTTTCGGCGGTCTGCTGCTTGTCAATGTCGGCCCGCTGATGTGCACGACCGTCCCCAAAGGCTTGGGACTCCGTTCGTTCGCGATTGCAACGGTCATTGCTCAATTTGTCAGCGTCACGTTCGCGCTCTCCCAGTCGCTGAACCCCACCTTTTCCGCGATGCTTGGCATTGCGGCGATTCTGTTTGCACTTGCAGCTGCGACACTCTTTCTAGTGTTCATTTCTCGGACTGCGCGGCACATCCAGCGCACCGATCTCGTCAAACGGACTCGAAACGTGTTTCTGATCGGCGCGGTTGTGCTCTGCGGTTTGATGCCGGCATTCTTACTCTTTGATTCGCGTGAGATTCAGGCCAACGCTGTGATTACGATCGTCAGTATCTTCGCCTTCGCCTTGCTCTTTGTTGCTTATGCGAATCTTGTCAACGCAGTCGGCAACGCCATTGTGCGGCCCGGTGTTGTCAAACACGACCGTCGCATCGTCTAGCGACCTTTCTATCCATTCAGGTGACATGAACCTCACCTGCCGGTTTCCCTCCATTCGGCATCCGAGTGAGTCGAAGACCTGGGGTGGGACCCAAATCCACCCGACGCTATCGATCGGCGAAGCACGAGTGAACGGGATCTGATCTGCACATTCGCCCAGTCGCTATCGCGCACGAATCAGTGTCGAGCGATCGATGCCTTCCTTTTCGATGATGGGAGCGATATCGTCCAGGAAGCGGTCGGCATCGACCGGATACCCTGCGGTTGGCTTGAAGTCGGTGCTTGATCGCGCCGCAAAGTATTGATTCAGTGCGCCCATCAACCTCTCCCGGATGTACTTCGCGTGCAGTGACGAAAGAGCGACAGGCGTGAAGGAGTCCCCTTTGACTGTGAATCGAACCGTCGTTTCCGAAGAAGACTCACAAAGCCGGTAGGAACTTTCGTGCTTCTCCTCGGAAATGACCTGGACCATCGACTCCGGAAAACAGTGCTGCAAGACGCCGGCATAGTAGCGGCGGCCTCCGTGTCGGTCACAGAAGACTTCAACGGAATCAGAAGATCCTTGGTGTTCCTCGCGTAGCTTACGGACCAACTGCAACGTTGACTCCGACAGCAGATCTGCCTTGTTGCCCCCAGCGGAGCATGCCGCGTTGAACGCATCTGCTGTGATCACGCGATATCGCACGCCGACCAACGACAATCCGAGCGATTTCCAGTGCGACACACAGTTTTCTGTCGCGGTTGATTCAAGCCACCCCGGATCGTTGTCCTCCAGCGTCAACCAGGGACTTCGGCCGATACTGTCGCTGTCGTCGCAGGCGGTAGCCAGCAGGGATCGCAAATTGGCTTCTCGACAACCGCACCAATTCAGGCTGGCGCTTACGATGGCGTGCAATCCAGCGAGCCCAACGGTCGGTTTAAAAACAGCTTTGGAATCGTCCACTTTGACCGAAAGTTCACCACACGTCTGCTTCTCTTGCAAAGGAGCAAACAACGCCGAAATCGAATTCCGGTCCGGCCGGCCCTTGAGTCGCCATGCCGTCCCGGCAATCACGAGCGGACCCAGTTTGGGTCCATATCCCGCTTCATCGGTTGCGATCAGCAGCATGGAATTCCCGCTCGAACAGGTAGAATCTAAAAACAGCGTGCTGGGCGTACATTCGAACGTACGCCCTACGTCCGCGCCCGCTATCCTGAGTGCCGAGCATTCTACGCAACGGTCATCGTGGCCACAGCCCTGACGAAAGCCAACGGCACGCGGTCAGTCTCATCCGATCGCCCGACTCTGCAGCGAAAGAGTCTCCGATGGCGGCACGACACCCTCCCCATAGCACGATCATTCCATGTCGAAAGTTGCAATAGGCACCTCATATCCCTTGGGAGCTTCGATCACTCCCGAAGGCGTGAACTTCAGTGTTCACTCCAAGAACTGCTCGTCCATGGAACTGTTGCTGTTTGATGATGTCAACGACACCCGCCCCTCGCGAGTCATCAAACTCGACGCTGCAAATCACCAGACCTTCCACTACTGGCACGTCCTTGTCGAAGGAATCGAAGCGGGCCAGGTCTACGCCTATCGCGCAGATGGACCGAACCTACCTGAGCACGGACTGCGATTTGATGGCACAAAAATACTGCTCGATCCTTATGGTCGCGCCGTAGCAATTCCAGATCGGTTCGATCGCGAAGCTGGCGCGCGTCCCGGCGACAATACTCCGTACGCGATGAAAAGCGTCGTCGCTGACCTGACGACGTACGACTGGGAGGGCGATACGCAACTCAGCCGACCCTTTAACAAGACGATCATCTACGAGATGCATGTAAGGGGCTTCACCCAACACCCCAACTCTGGAATCGCCGATCAGAAACGGGGCACCTACGCCGGCCTGATCGAAAAGATTCCCTACCTTCAGGAACTTGGAATCACCGCGGTTGAGTTGCTACCCGTGTTTCAGTTCGACCCTCAAGAAGCCCCACCCGGCCTGACGAATTACTGGGGATACAATCCCGTCTCATTCTTCGCGCCTCATGCAGCCTACGCATCAACGCCCAATCCGTTAGGCGTGCTGGACGAGTTTCGCGACATGGTCAAGGCGCTTCATCACGCTGGAATCGAAGTGATTCTTGATGTGGTCTACAACCACACGGCCGAAGGGAACGAGAATGGTCCGGCTTTCTGCTTCAAGGGACTTGAAAACGCGGCCTACTACATTCTGAATCAACAGAGTACTGCGTTCCATGACCGAAGCTCGTACGCGAACTTCAGTGGTTGCGGCAACACGCTCAATGGCAACCACGCAATTGTTCGTCGCATGATTCTGACGAGCCTTCGCTACTGGGTAGAAGAGATGCACGTGGATGGATTCCGATTCGACCTGGCGTCCGTGCTATCACGAGACATCCATGGAAATCCGCAAGCCAATCCTCCGATCCTTTGGGACATCGAAACCGACCCGGTAC
>JBPCVD010000689.1:0-15991 GCA_051010815.1 Rubripirellula sp. | reverse complement strand
TGATTTATGGAACGGATTGCAACGAAGGAAGCTTAATCGCTGTCAATGGTGGCGATGGCTCTCGGATCTGGGAGACGTTCGAAGCCACCAAACCGGGAGAAAAAAGATTCATCAAACATGGGACTGCCTTTCTCACGCGCGTCGGTGACACGAATCGTTACTTGATCATGAGCGAGACCGGTGATTTGCAGATGGCTGAACTGACGGCCGGCGGCTACAAGGATCTGGGAAGATTCCACGTGCTTGAACCGACTTCGGAATGCTTCGGGCGAGACGTCGTCTGGAGCCATCCTGCCTATGCCAACCGTACCGCGTACGTACGTAACGACAAAGAAATTGTCGCGGTTGACCTCGCCAAGTGATGCGTTGGACCAGCTCAGAAGTTGCATCGCCTTACTGCGGCGGCAACGTACGTCGCTGAAGCGTGAGACCGGATCAGCCCGTCCTTCGATGGCTGTTCGACCCGCGTATGTTGCTGCGATCCGTTTCAGACGCAGCATGTCGCGGCGCGTGGGACCGAGCAATTCTTACGGCGACGTGGCGGGGGACGATTCCAACAGGCTTATGATGAGCGGCAACAGTTGCTTCTTGCGGCTCACCACTTCATCAAGCTGGTAAAGGTTGTCCTCAAGCTGCGGGTAATTGATCTCTTCCCAGCCCTCGGGTTCACGACTCATCAGCAATAGGCTGCCATTGCTGGAGATGTCCGTCACTAGCAAGGCGGAGAAATCGAGGTTGTGTTCCCGCGCGAGCCCCTCCAGGGCCGATGCCATTTCATCTTTACGTTGCCAGAACAGATCGAACCCAATCTCTTCGATCTGCGAAATGGAAAATCGCCGTCCCGAGTCCTCAAACTCTTTGCAGTCCTCGCGCACCACTTGCTCCGGGGTGCAGGAGCGAAGCGCCGAACCAACCTGGAAAAAGTCCTCGGCGTACTCGTGGAGATCGAAGTCACAGAATTGTTGCAGCCATGACAAACAGTCACGGTCCACGTCCGTCGTCGTCGGTGAACGCAGCAGCAGAGTATCACTGATCATGCCGGACGCCATGCAAAGAGCGATATCCGGCGTCGGTTCGATTTGCGCCCGCTGAAACATGCGAGCCACCAACGTGCAAGTCGATCCGACAGGCTCCATCGTGAGACGAATAGGATGGTTCGACCTCAAGGAGCCTCCTAAACGATGGTGATCAAGGACCTCGACGATATCTGCATCTTCCGCGCCTTGCACAGCTTGCGTGAGCTCATTGTGATCAACCAGCACGATCTCCGGCTTCGGCGGATTGACCAAATCGGTCTTGCTAAACACGCCCACCAAATCGCCGCCATCAACCACCGGAAAAATTGTTTGAGCGGATCGAAACACATGCTGCCTCGCCGCCGCAACGGGCATCTTCGCGGGAACCGTCATGAATCCAGTGTCGATGATCGATTCGATTCGCTGCGCCGCTTTGATACGCATCGTGGTCGTCGCCGTGTCATAGGGGCTGTTGATGACAGCGACACCTCGAGCTTCTGCAAGTTGCATCAGGCCACTGGAAAGTTGGTAGTCGCCAGTAACCACCAATGCGCGGACGCCCATTTCCAAGGCTGGCAACTGAATCGTGGGTCGATCCCCACTCACCACTAACAATCGATCCGCGGGAAATTCCTTCATTCGCTCGGTGAAACCGCCGGCGCTCATCGCGCCCACGGTCACCACGAAATCTTCGGTTCGACCGGGGTCAACTTCATGCTGGAAGGATCCATCGATCACCGAAACGACATTGTTGAGTGTGCTGCAAACCTGGCGTGATTGCACCGGATCAACGCCACCAGACAACATCAACTCAAGCAGATCCAGCAGCGTCACAATGCCAACAATTTTGTCTTCTTCATCCAGCACCGGGATCGCGCGAACCTCATGTTCCTGCATCCGTTGGTACACGTCGTAAAAGACATCGTCGTTCCGAGCCGTCACAGGGTCCTGATTGCAGACGTCCTCGATCTCGGGACGGATGTCCATGATGATCCGCGGCGGTTGCAGGCCAGCCTTGCGGAGCGCGAACTCGGTGCGTTGGTTGGGTGTACCACAACAGGCGGCAATCGCGTCAGGTCGCGTCGTCCGTCGGAGGAAGTCTGCGTACGCAATCGCACTGCAAATCGCATCCGTGTCGGGATTGCGGTGGCCAAAGACTAAGACTGGCATGTGCTTCTCAAACGAACTTCGGGCTAGCGTGAAACGTGATGGAGGTCCCAAGAGACCACGTAGCATTCATGCGGTGCAGATCCATCGAACCGATTGGAGCGAGTCCATCCACCTTATCGATTGACCAGCGTCTCGGCCGCATCCAAGATTTCTTCAGGTTCACTCATCCGTCCGTCGCCACTCACGCGACAACTGAGCCAGCCCGTGTTCGGACCCACTAGATGACAACCGTCATCCCGTAGTTGTGTCACATTGCGTTGGACCGCCGGCTTGCTCCACATCGATGCACTCATCGCGGGCGCGATGAGCACGGGACAGGCGGCCTGCAAATAGAGGGTGCTGACCAAATCATCAGCCTGCCCAGAGGCGAATTTCGCAAGCAAATTCGCCGTGGCCGGCGCCACCAACATCAAGTCACAACCGTCTGCCAATTCAATGTGGGCCCCAAGCGGATGATGGGCGGGCTCAAACACATCGGTACCGACCGACTTTCCAGACAGCGCCGCAAAAGTGGAGACGCCAACGAACTGTGTGGCCGAACGCGTCAGCGCGACACGAACATCGTACCCGCACTGCACGAGTCGACTGCAAAGGAAAGCTGACTTGTAGGCCGCGACTCCGCCGCCAACGGCAAGCAGAATCGCTCGCCCCGTATCACTCATCGATCAAGACTCATAGATCCGATGCTTCCAACTCTGGACCCTCTGCGGCCGCGATGGTCGCATCCAAGTCAGCGATCTGCTCAACTTCATTGTCCATGTTCAGAACAATCTTGTCTTGCATGATCTCTTGCAACACGATCGACATCTTGTCGTGTGTGTCAACGTTCACCAACGCTCGGCTGCCTTGGTTCAACTGAACCAAACGCTTCTGAATGAGCGTGCTGAGCTTGAATCGGCCACCAACCTTGTTGACGATCTCTTCTTCTTTTAGCTCTTCGAGCATGGATACTGTTCCTTTTGGTCTTTCAATATTTGACAGATCTCGGCGACAGCGATGTCGACGGATCCGTTAATGACTTCGTACTGATATCGATGCATGTATCGCATCTCGCGGGACGCCGTTTCCAGTCGGGCCCCAATCGCTTCCTCGGTCTCGGTTCCCCGATTTCGGAGTCGCTGTTCTAACTCCTCCACCCCACCTGGGTGGATGAACAGCGTAATTGGATCAAACGCATCTTGCTCCAATACGGCCAATGCTCCCTGCACATCGATCTCCAAAATAACCCACTTGCCGTCTTTTAGACCAGTGGCTACCTGTTCTCGAAGTGTCCCGTACCAGTGACCAAGGCCGAAAACTTCCTTGCATTCGAGGAATTCACCCGCCTCTCGGCGGCGATGAAAGTCTTCCTGGGAGATAAAAAAGTAATGCTGTCCGTCGATCTCGCCCTCTCGTGGGGGACGGGTGGCCGCCGAAACGCTCAGGGTCAGCGGCAAGTCACACTCTGTCATGAGATGGCGCACGACGGTCGACTTTCCGGCGCCACTTGGCCCGGAAATGATGATCAATCGGCCTTCGCATCTGTCGTTCATTGCCATTCCCGCGACCGGATTTCTCGGAGGTTGAACTCTCGGTTACTCAAGATTCTGAACCAGTTCTCGCATCCGTTCAATCGCACATTTGATTTCGACGACGTGAGCCGAAATTTCAGAGTCCGCTGCCTTGCTGCCGATCGTGTTTGTCTCGCGGAACATCTCCTGCAAGATGAAGTCAAGTTTTCGCCCCATCGGCTCACGCTCTTCCGCCTCCTTGCCCTCCAGCACATCGCTGAACATCTGCAGATGGCTGGCCAGGCGAGTGATCTCCTCACTGATGTCGACTCGGTCGGCGTACAACTGCACTTCACGCAGCAGGTCGACCGCCTGGACTTGCTGTTCATGTTCATCCAAGACACGTTGGATCTTCGCCTGCAGACGGGAGCGATAGGTTTCGACGGCGCGGGGCGCGACCTCCCGAATGCCTTCCAGTCGCTCTCGGACGGTTTGGCAATCCGCGTCCAGCGTTTCCCCCATCCGCGACCCCTCGGCCATCCGCATCTCATCAAGATTGCCGATCGCCGCTCGGACCGACGATTCGATGAACTCCCAAAGCGTGTCGTCATCACGGCGATCTTCGCGCGCGGCGCCAATCACACCCGGCAACGTCATCAATGTCGCTAGGTCGATCGACGCAGTGATGCCACCGGTCGAGTGATCAAGTTGCTGTAGTTGATCGAGGTAGGCTTGCAGGGCGTTGCCATCGATTCGAGGAAGATTTTCCCCCGGCGGCCGACGCCAAGAAACGGACATGTGAACCGTTCCTCGATGAATCAGCGAACGCGTCAAGGCCTCGATCTTCGGCTCCAAAGTCGACAGTGCTTCGCTGATTCGGGGAGCACATTTGAAGCCACGGTTATTGACCGTCCGAACCTCCACCGTCACCGCTCCCAGCGCGCCCTGTTCCGTCGCATGACCTTGCCCGGTCATGCTTCGGACGACTCGAGTCTTCGCTTGCGTCATGGGTGATTGCTCTAAATGCAAGCCAGCGGCTGTGAAAGCCGCTGGTCAAAGGAAAATCCAATGGCGATCCGAGCTCGGATCGTCAATTGTTGCCCGAACTCTCTTCGCTACTGTCGTCGGGCGTCGAAGCATCGGCATCCGATGTCGACTCGGCTGATTCGGCGTCGCTGGCAGCCGCATCGCCCGACTCAGAATCCGCTGCCTCTGCATCCGATTCCGATGGCTCCGCTGCATCTGATTCCGTTGCGCCCGATTCCGATGCATCCGATTCCGATGCATCCGTCGAGGGCGTCGCCGGAATGAGATCGGCCGATGGAGTTCCGGAACTCGAAGCGTCCGCGCCAACAGGCCGGTCCTGGCTGTCCAGGAGTCCACTCGAA
The DNA here is from genome assembly GCA_051010815.1 of Rubripirellula sp. Lineage (GTDB taxonomy): Bacteria > Planctomycetota > Planctomycetia > Pirellulales > Pirellulaceae > Rubripirellula. The sequence goes on along the minus strand of JBPCVD010000689.1, from coordinate 10,927 downwards.
CTACTCAACGGATCGACGGGCGGAGGAGTCTCCGAATCTTCATCGCCAGGGCCCGCCGACAGCGTCGCCGTGTCGGTGATGGCCGTGGGAGTGTGAGTCCCGAGCAACCACATCGTGAATGCACAGGTGAATCCCCAGATCGATGCCACGACGATCGTGATCACGGTGAACGTATCACCAGCCTTACTGCCAAAGGCACTCTGACCACCAGGCCCGCCAAGAGCCCCAGTCAATCCGCCACCTTTTCCACGCTGGACCAAAATGAGCATGATCAAGAAGAGCGACAAAAATCCCATCAACCAACCGAGCAGGGTGCCGGCGACTGAGCCCAATAATGCAATCGTCATAACGCTACCAATATCCTGTGAACTGTCTGTTTCGCGATCGCGGATCTAACCCGCGTTGATGATTCCAAGAAAGTCGTCGGCCTTCAAGCTCGCCCCACCGACCAACGCCCCGTCAATATTCGGTTGTCCAAGCAGTTCCTTGGCATTGCCCGGTTTGACGCTGCCACCGTACTGAATTCGGATCTGTGCAGCGACATCGTCGGTGAAGAGTTTTCCAAGTAGGCCGCGAATGAAGGCGTGCACCTCTTCCGCCTGCTCTGGCGACGCCGTTTTTCCCGTCCCGATGGCCCAGACAGGTTCATAAGCGATCACGATTCCGGCAGCACGAACTTCGTCCAGACCGTCAAGCGATCCTCGCAACTGTGTCTCGACGACCTTTTCGGTATTTCCCGCCTCACGATCCTCAAGCGTCTCTCCGACGCAGACGATCGGAACCAAGTGGCCCGCCAAAGCCGCATGCAGCTTCTCGCTCACCTGTTTATCGCACTCACCCATCAGGGCACGTCGTTCGCTATGGCCAAGGATGACGTAGCGACAACCAACGTCCGTCAGCATGCTGGCATTCACTTCGCCCGTAAACGCGCCGTCCTCGGCTGCGTACAAGTTCTGCGCGCCAAGCCCAACGGGAGTACCTGCGACGGCATCGGCGACCGCGGTCAGATACACCGAGGGAGGGCAAAGTGCGACATCAACGTTGGGCTCTTCACCCACACCGCTGACGACACCTTGTGCAAGCGCCATAGCATCGGCCGCTCGCGTGTTCATCTTCCAGTTTCCTGCGATCAGAATTCGACGACTCAAACTTCAGTCTCCGGCAACGGTGAAATTGTCTTACCTAACAAGCCAGCCAATGCCTTCATCTGGCTGGCCAACTCATCGTACTGTTCGGGTAGCAATGCCTGAGGTCCGTCGCTCTTGGCGACTTCAGGACAATCGTGCACTTCGATATGAACGCCATCCGCCCCGGCGGCGATTCCAGCGAGGGCACAAGGCGGAATCAAGTCAGGCCGACCGGTCGCGTGCGAAGGATCGACAATGATTGGCAAGTGCGACAGCGCATGAACGGCTGGGACAGCTGCGACGTCAAACAAGTTTCGAGTCGCCGTGTCGAAGCTCTTGATCCCACGCTCACAGAGCACAACGTTGGGATTCCCTTGCGAGAGAATGTACTCAGCACACATCAGTAGATCGTTGATCGTCGCGCTCATGCCGCGTTTCAAAAGCACAGGGCGTTTCGATTTGCCAACTTCCGTCAGCAACGCAAAATTTTGCATGTTGCGTGCGCCAACCTGCAACATGTCGGCATAGGTGCTGACCAGCTCGACCAACCGTGGGTCGGTCACCTCGGTGACAACCGGCATCTTGAATTTGTCGCCGACTTCGCGGAGCAACTTCAAGCCATCCTCGCCCATTCCTTGAAAGGCGTAAGGGCTCGTCCGCGGCTTGAAGGCGCCGCCACGAAAAAGGTTGGCGCCCGCCTTCGCAGTCAGTTCGGCAATCCGATACATCCGATCGGGTTCTTCGACGCTGCAGGGACCAGCAATCATTCCCAGGTTGCCGCCTCCGATCTTGACGCCGGAAACGTCAATCACACTTGGCTCGGGGTGCGCGTCGCGAGAAGCGAGCTTGAACGGGGGAAGCACTGGCACGACTTTGGCGACACCCGGAATGGCCCGCAGCGGCTCTTCCCTCAGCTTTTCCTCATCACCGATGATTCCCACGATGGTTCGATAGGTGCCTCGGCTCAGGTGGTGCTGCAAGCCCATCGCTTCGACCCGTTCCAAGACGTGGTCGACCTGTTCGTCGGTCGCATTACTCTTGAGGATCAGGATCACAACTACGCGTTCTTGTGGCTTCTGGGAGGCTGGATTTCAGAATCAGTCGGCGATCGATCAACGGTCAACCGCCTAATGAAGGCGTGAGACGCAAGTTGAAGAATCGAGGGAAGCCGGGCAATGTACCAGCAGTCAGCGTGAATCGTCGAGGCCAATGGAGTTGTCTGAACGGCGAAAAACGGCCTCCGTCGACGCTCAAAGGGCCACTTCCGACGTTCCGCCGCGAGCCACAGGAATCGGGGCCGTCGGCGAAGGGAATGGAGCCGGCCTCGCCCGGGAGGGCATCTGTCACCGCCCAAGCTCGAATAGCGGAATTTGCCCGTTTGCGAGTATCCTCCCGGAAACGTGAGCTCATCGGGAGCCGCATGACCGTTCGAGCCCCTGCTTGGAGCCCCCCAGTGAACGAACGCCCATCCGAGGTCTCGCCGCGAGTCCACCTGATGTCGGGTCTGCTGGGAGGCGGCGCGGCCAATGCCGCCAAACGGCTGCTGGGTGGGCTTCGCGAAGAGGGCGTCGAGGCACAGCTGCTCTACCCACCCAAACTAAAACTCCAGTCAGACGTCATCGAACCCGGGATTCGACGCCTGCAATGGAATGTCGGAGGCTGGGATCGCATGAGCCGTTCGGTTCAATTTCGGATCCACCGCGAGTCCTTCAAACGGAAAGTTCGCGGACGAGCCCCAGGACAAGAAATCTTCACCTCACCTCGGGGTGCCCCCTACACGCCATGGCCGCCAACGGGTGTCCGTCCTCAGGCAGGCGACATCCTGCACCTCCACTGGATCTCCAAATTCGTTGACTACACCAGCTTCTTCGAATCGATCCCAAACAGTGTTCCCGTGGTTTGGACGCTTCACGACATGAACCCGTTTACTGGCGGCTGCCACTTCACGGAAGGTTGTCGTCAGTTCACGACCGGCTGTGGAAACTGTCCGCAATTGCCTCGTCCCGACGCCGACGACATCAGCCGACAGTTCTTTCAGATCAAACGGCAGGCGTTGCAGGGCGTCGACCTGCACGTAGTCACCGTCAGTCGATGGATGATGGAGCAAGCCAAGCAGAGCCCTGTCTTCGACCATGTGAAATCGTTTCACCGGATTCCCTATGGGCTCGCATTGGATGAATTCCAGCCGAAGGATCGAAAGGAGGCTCGAGCAGAACTGGGGCTCGATCCCGACGCGTTTGTCTTTTCATTCGGCGCCGCCGACATCGAGAATCGACGAAAGGGATTCGGACTACTGCTGGAGTCGCTGGAAGCGATCGCTGACGTTCCAGGCGCGACAGGACTTGTCTTCGGCGGCGGCGATCTTCCGCAAGTCGAGCACAGCATCCCGGAATTGCGATCGATGGGATTCATCGCAAGCGTCGAGCGGATGATGACAATCTACGCAGCATCAGACGTCTTCATCTTGCCCTCCACCGAAGACAATCTTCCGCTGACCTGCCTTGAGTCTTTAGCCAGCGGCACGCCTGTACTCGCCTTCGAAGCCGGCGGAGTACCCGACATGGTTCGCCCAAGAGAAACGGGCTGGCTAGCGCCCAATGGCGACCGTGCTGCACTCGGCCAACAACTGCGGTACATCACCGAACATCCCGAAGAAGTGGAACGATTCGGCACGACCGCGCGAAAGGTCGCACTCGATGAGTATTCGCGACAGCGCGAGGCGAAAGCTTACGCGAAGCTCTACGCGACCCTCTTGGATGCTTCCAAAGACGCCGCCTGAGCAATCGTCAACGGATTGACCGCTTCCATGAAAAGCGAGTCAGGCTTGCGAACCTGGCCGACGTCATCCCGATCGAGTTGGTAGGAGTCAAAGTCGGTGATCCGGCTCGACTCGGCCGATTGCACCGCAGCGCGCTTGAATCCCACTTCATGCAGTAGGTCCGCGAGTGATACGTGATCGTACATCCAGCGGTGGATTTCCCCGGACTGACGAAAACGCCCTTCGCGGTAGGCAGCGCGTCCTGTCGATCCATCAATGATGGTCACAGCGGCCAACGCCAATTGCTTTCGAACGCCGGCAAAGACTTTGGACAATCGCTGTCCCACGGTCTTCTTCGTCTTTCCATTCTTGTGTTCTCCCATTTCTCCGCCAATCCGCGAGCGTACAAACTCAAGGTTGACGAGATCGGAGTTCCACATCGCTTGTCCCATTTGCCCGCCGCCACGTTGACGTACGAGTTGATCGATCAGCTCAAGCGTCATCCAGCGATGATTCGCGACGGCCAATGCGCGACCTGACTCGGCCGCGTCCAAGGATTCAAGGTAACCCCGTGCAATCCCTTCCAAATCGGGCACTGCCAAACGGATCACGCCACCAGGGCGAATGACACGTCGACACTCTGACAGCATCGTTCGTGCATCATCTGGCGTCAGGTGCTCTAACACATGCGAGTGATACACCGCATCAAACGACCCATGCTCGTATGGCAACCCACGTCGCAAATCGTACTGTCGTACACCTGGGCCATGGGCCACCAAGTCGATGTTCGTCCAATCTTGGTGGTAGCAGCGTCCACAACCAACGTTTAACAACCGCTGAAACGATTCTGATTGGGACGTCACGGATAATGCCTAGGCAGCTTGAGGTAGGAACTGGACGCGTGTCATCGCTCGATGCCAAATTCCAATGCGCCCCGTGTAGTCGAGACGGTTGAGCATGAGTGCAATGCCATGCGATTCGAAGTACTCATCAACAGCACGCTTCGCCCCTGCCCAATGTCCGTAGTCGTCGACGATCAAGACACCACCGTCTGCGAGACGAGGGAAGAGATGCTCCATCTCGTGGCGTGTCGACTCGTAGAAATCGGTATCTAGCCGCAACAGCGAAATTTTGCCGGGGGCACCGGCAGGAATGGTGTCTTCAACCATCCCCTCGTAGTAGTGAATCTGAGACTCCGGGTACCCAACGGATGCCATGTGATCTTGGACATCCTTCAGGTTCGAAACACACCACACAGAAGTTGCATCCGCCTTGGACTCAACCTCCATCAGCGTCTCCGCAGTCTCGCCGTGAACGGTCACGTCGTTCTCAGTTGGATCGCTCATCCCGCTGAACGTGTCGAACAAGTGCAGATCGCGACTTGTGTCGCCTTGCTTTTTAAGCATGTCGGCGATGGCCATCATGCTTCCGCCACGCCACACCCCACACTCGACGATATCGCCCTCGATTCGCGCTGATGTGATGTACCGCACGGCTTCGCAAAGTCCGTGTAGGCGTTCCATGGACGTCATCGTGTAATCCTTAACACGAATGATCGTGTCGACCACGTCTCGTTCCATGTCGGGTGGATAACGATTCGGATCATTCAATCGCTCTCGTCGACGCTGATCACGTCTCTGCCGCTTCCACTGTTTTATTGTCCGGAACACCCCGAAACGCTCCTGTGATTGTTATGTATCGTAGGCTCACCCTAACCGTCAACCTTGAACTCATCGGCATGGATCCCGCGAACACGACACTCAGAGTTTGCTGGAAACCACGATTTCGAGGGGAGCTTTCGCTTATGAAGGCCGGATTGCGGTCAACCGAGAGCGAACGCCCGACCTGTCGACGCACTACAATCAGCGAATCCGAAGCACATGCATTTGCTAGCAACTACGAAAAAGACGCCGAGTGGGCCACGCGCGACAGACTCTTGATTCGGCGACTTTGCCATCGATCGATTCGCAATCGAACAGGCGCATTTGATTTGAGGTTTTGGTCGCATCGGAACGACTGAAGCCGATCAGCTCTCACGAATATCCACACACAAGCGGTGACTCATGTCCAGCGAAAAATCAAAGTCGAAAGCGGTGCGGCGCAGCAGCGTGGACTCCACCGTCATTCGTCCGGTCGACCCGAATGCCTCATCCAAGGGCAATCAGGTTCGCGCTGCGGACCAAGTTGACAGCAACCAAATCGCTCAGTTCGTCACGACGATCAAGAATGCCGAAGAGCAGGTGGGCGAGCACATCATCCAGGCACTTCAACACACCAACACCGTGGCGGTTTTGACGACCGTCGCCGTTGGGCCTGATGGACAACAACGAGTCATCTCAGCCGCACTGAGCCCAGAACGCATGCAACAAGTCCAGGAAATCTTGACCACTGCGGAAGAGGAACGCGTCGATGAGGAACCGTGCGTTGGCTTCCACTGTTTCGTGACTCCGAAAGAGGCATCAGACCCCTCGACACCATAACTTCTATCTGGCGATCGTCTCCCGCATCGTGGCTCAGCGGCAATGCCGATTCACGGTGAGACCACGATCAACTTTCCGGCGACCTGTTCACTCAGGACGGTGGTTCGATCTTCAACGTCCACCGTGGTCGTCGCCGCATGAGGTTCATGGGAGACCACTTGGCCTACCGAAGAAAGACTCAGCCCTGACTCCGTCAGAAACCGCAGGAAGTCGCTCGACTGGTCCAAGACTCGCACCAATCGAAACGAAGTTCCGACCGGCCAATCGGTCAAAGCCTGACCGCTGGAAGCTTCGACGGTTCCGTCGCTCCGCGGGATGGGATCCCCATGCGGATCACTTTCCGGGTTGCCCAAGTAGTCGTCGATGCGATCAACCAGACGATCGCTAACGGCATGCTCCATGTGCTCAGCTTCCTCATGAACCTCGTCCCAAGTGAGATCGAGGGTCTTCGAAAGAAACAATTCGATCAAGCGATGCCTGCGTAAGACGCGCAGAGCCAGTTTTTTTCCGCTCGCGGTGAGACGCACACCTTCATACGGAGCGTATTCCACCAATTCCGCATCCCGCAGCGTCTTCAACATCGCCGTCACGCTCCCTGGCGAAACCGACAGTTGCTGCGCAACGGCGCCCGTGGCGACCACTTGATCGGAAACATGCCCACCGAGCTGATAGATTGCCTTGACGTAGTTTTCCGTGGTCAAGCTTGGCATCAACGATCTCTCAAGTAGCAAATCCGGCGAGTTCCGCGGCGCGTCGCACGCGTGTGATGCCAATGATATAGGCTGCGGTGCGTAACGAGACACCCGCCTGCTGCGCGGTCTGCCACACATCCTCGAACGCTTGGCTCATGGTGTGATCCAGCTCTTGACGAACACGGTCGAGCGTCCACCGATAGTGTTGCCGATTCTGCACCCACTCAAAGTAGCTGACGGTCACGCCACCCGCGTTGGCAAGGATATCGGGCAGCACAATCACGCCGCGATCGGCCAAAATCTTGTCTGCGATTGGATAGATCGGCCCGTTGGCAGCTTCTACGATCACGTCGGCTTTCACGCGATCGACGTTTTCCTCCGTGATCACCCCGCCCAACGCTGCGGGTATCAAAACTTGAACGTCGTTCAGATACAGCAGCGAGTCTAACGGCAAGACCTCACAGTCGGCGTACCCTTCCAGCAAACCGTGTGGGTGATCCAATTTGTGTCGAAGTATTGCCGGGATATCGAGTCCGGTGGGATTGTAATAGGTTCCCGTGATGTCACTGATTGCGACGATCGGAAACTGCGACTCATACAAGTACTTGGCGGCGTGCGTCCCAACGTTGCCGAATCCTTGGATCGCGATGTTTGTCCTCTCAGGCTCGAGCGCCAAACGCTTCGTCAATTTGAACGTCAGCGCGCCGACACCACGCCCCGTCGCTTCCTCTCTTCCCTTGGCTCCATACTCTTCCACCGGCTTACCGGTGATCACGGAGGGATTGAAACCGTGGTACTTCTCCCACTGGTTTCGGAACCAAGCCATCACACGATGATCCGTTCCCATGTCTGGAGCGGGGATGTCTGTGTCGGGGCCGACAATGTCGTGAATTTGATCGACGAACGCGCGGGTCAACCGCTCTAACTCCCGGAGTGACAACTCGGAGGTATCAACCCCGATCCCACCCTTGGCTCCGCCGTAGGGAAGGTCAACAACGGCAGTTTTCCAAGTCATCAAACTCGCCAGCGCACGCACCTCATCCAAGTCGACCTCGGGGTGATACCGCAATCCACCCTTCATGGGTCCGCGATAGTGATCGTGTTGAACTCGGAATCCTACGAATGTCGCGAGCTGGCCATCATCACGCTCAATCGTGACCTGCACCTGAACTTCTCGATGCGGCATCAACAATGCCTCGCGGAGGTTCCCATCTATCTCGAGATACTCAGCGGCGACATCAAAGAAATACTGACTCGCCTCGAAGGCACGCATGATTTTTCCCATCGACGTTGGAGTAGAAGAATGGAGGATACCACGCCAGGAATCGCGTGGAACGGAATGACCCGCTTTTTGATCCGAGATGGCTGCGAGAGGTCCGCCCGCCACGACACCTCAACACCCGAATCGAGTGCGTCGCCCGAAGAAGCCCAGACCAAGCGTTCATTCAGGCCGCGTGGCGCGTCGACGAACCCACTTCAGAAGCAGAGGCGATCCACTCAGAGATTTCTGCTGGCCCAGGACACGATGCACCTCGCAGATAGCGTCTACCGGACGACGTAGCCGCGAAGTCGCAGACCTGTCGATACAACGATTTCGGTTCACATACTGCAATCGCGGCGGCGGTCGAATAGCCCGCGCCCACCAACAATTGTGCATCTCGACAGCGCATCCTTGGCATCTCGCACATCAAAGATGCCTGGGATTGCCAATGCGAGAGAGTCGCCGGCGTGATCCAGTATGTGCTCAGCTGAGTTGCCATTTCGTCCGGCACTCCCACCAGGAATTGGCCAACCGTATCGATGCCAATCGCCGCAAACCGTTTCGCAGTTTTCGGACCGATGGAGGGGGCGTCGACGAGTGGATCCGCTGCCGCGAGCGTCCCCGTGTTCGAAAATGCACGCCGGGTTGGTTGCACAGTGATTCCATCTGTTTTCGCGCGAGGCGCAAATGGGATTGTCGCAGGTGCTTCGTCGGGGACCGCGGGGGAATCATTCAGGACATTCCCTTTCGGTGTTGCCCTGTCCTTCGATTCACGCTGTTGGATCCACTCTCGTTCCCCGTGATAGACACGAACAACTCGGTGAACAATGTCCACCTCAGCGGGAACATGTTGGTGCAATGCACCCGTGGTCGCATACTCGTCGAGCAGTTCGGCGATTTGATGCTGCTCTTCGCGATCTTCAATTCGACGGAGCCAAAGCCGCGGCGGAACTTGAATCGTCGCCAAGACCATCGGTAACGCTGTCGACAGCACAGGCAGCGGTTGGTCCCTCGTGGACTCCGCGTCCATCGCTGCTCGCTCGAGTACCCGTGCCCAACCCGTAATTGCGAGACCGAACAACTCTGAAAGTGATGCTTTCAGTTCGTGATTCAGTCCTGCAGGCGGGTCACTCGCGCCCCGTACTAAATCGTATTCACTTAGCAGTTTCGAGTACTTTCGATTCGCGAACCGGGCGCCGTGCATTATCGCTTCCCCCAACCATCCGACTTGATCGGACAGTTGAAAAACGACACGTAGATCATCTTCTTTCCAACGCTCCAAGATGTCGTCGTACGATTTCGTGATGCTCCATTCGATCGGTCGGTGCAGCACCTTTTCAGAATCCGACTGCTCGGTGTGCAGCGGCTGCATTGGATCGGTAAAGTAATGACTCAGCACGCCAGCCGCGTGAGCGGCATCCGCCCATCGATTGGTTCGCAGGTAGCGTTGCAAGCGGTCATACCATTGATGTGCGACCCGAGGGGCGCCACCCCAATAGCCATCGTTGACATGAATCACATGGTTTTGAAAGTCACGAAACCGGGTGTCCGGATCCTTGGCGCCGGTAAGGTACCGGTCGTGGTGACGCAGCAGAATCGTGACGAGTCGCTGGCCCGCATCCGTCTGCACCATCGGAATCGCGTCGATCGCGAAAAAGTGATGGGTACTACGACAATGCGCCGCGCGCAAGATACTGAGCAATTGCTGCTGTAGAAACATTCCTTGCCTCTCAAACAAGCTCGTCGACGCAAGCATCCTGCTTGCTGGATTGGCGATTCAACGGTCCGTGTAGTGTGCCGACCTCGACGCGTGAAAAGCAAGACAGATTGCGTTCAGCCACTCGATGTCGAGTTTCACGCATCCACTAGCGAGGTTTCGCGCGGACAATGTCGCGTGTCTTGGAAACGAGCCCAAACACTTGGTCGGGTCGGGGGTCAGGCGCTACCCGGGTGAAATAGTCGTTGTCGATTCCCATCAACCGACGACGCTGCGACGATACGCCGGGGTCGAGGTCATAGAAACTCTCGGAGAGTTCGAAATCGCGATCCCACAGGATCGCGTCCGCAAGGTACTCCACCACATCTTCCCACTCACCGATGTCGGACGAATTCTCCTCTGGGAGTTCCATCACGGACTCGTCATCCTCGAGGCCATCATGGATCGGCACAGCAGAGACTGGTACGTCATCACGCTCTGCAAGAGATCGATAAGCGGACGCCACCAGGTGTCGCCATCCAGGACGATCCAAGGTTGCGTGCCCCGCCTGTTCCTCGGGGAAGTTGATCTCGATCGCCACGTGGTCGCGAATGTCGACAAAGATCGCCGCAATCGTCGCTTCCAAGGCTGCCGACAAGGGAACCGCCTGCACAGTTTCCGTCAGCAGGTGCGTGGCGACTTCGTGCAACAAGCCAATTCGTTGTGTGAAGGAACAAACGTCGTAAAGGGCGACGCCGGACTCACAAACCATACCTTCCGTCGAGATTGGGTGATCGACTTGCTGATCAAGTTCGTCTTCGAGGTGAATCAGCAACCCATCGATCATGGTGTCGATGGCTTCGCGCACGAGCGTGGCTTCATCACCACGCAAAGTTCGATCGCCTCGGCTCGT
>JBPCVD010000688.1:0-7383 GCA_051010815.1 Rubripirellula sp. | reverse complement strand
TTGACCCACTCGAACCGGCGCGAGTCCATCGTGAGCACACAAGATACGGCCAAAAAATCGCGACTTCCGATTGACCTTGAAGTCAAGGATGCTCAGCTAATTTTCAACGGCGTTTGGAAAGAGCTTGAAAGCGAGTACGGAAAGCATCAACTGCAATTCCCGAAAGAACTGATCCTGCTTGGCGGTGCGCCAGGCGCTGGAAAAGGAACCAACACTAACTTTATCCGCAAGGTCCGAGACATCTCGGAACCTCCGATTGTGGTCAGCGAATTGTTGAACAGCCCAGAATCGGAAGCGATCAAATCGCAGGGCGGGATGGTTGGCGACCGTGAGGTCGTGGGGCTCGTATTCCGAAAACTGTTGGAACCCGGCTTTCAAGGCGGAGCCATTCTCGACGGCTTCCCGAGGACGAAAGTCCAAGTTGAATGCCTGAAAATGCTGTACGACAAGATGAATTCGCTACGCCGCGAGTTCGCGAATTCGCCCGAACTTGTCCACTTCAAGCAGCCAACGTTTCACATCATGGTTCTTTTCGTTGATGAGGCTGAAAGTGTAGCCCGCCAGTTGAGCCGTGGTCGCCAGACGATCGCGCATAACGAGGAAGTCAACCGTTCTGGCGTGGGCGAACTCTGGGAAGAGCGGCCGACCGACTTCAACGAGGAACTTGCCCGAAACCGTTACCGTGTATTCAAAGAGCAAACCTACGACGCGCTGGTTTCGCTGAAGCAGATTTTCCACTACCACTTCATCAATGCGCAGGCGTCACTGGAAACCGTCCAGGACAACATCCTGCACGAACTTGAATACCAGAGTTCACTGGAACTCGACCCACGCACTTTCCACTCGCTGCAATCAATTCCGCTAGCAAGTGAGATCGTCAGCCATGCGAGACGCGAACTTGTGACGCGACTCGATGAATACGAAATTGAGCATACCGAAGTGTTCCACAAGGTCGTGCAATTCATCGAACAACAGATGATGCCGATTGTCGTCCGTCACGCGATCTCGGGACACGCGAATATCAATTCGGAAGATCCGCTTTGGGAAGAACATGAAGCATTGGCCATGCTGATCGATGTCTTTTCCGAACGAGGCTATCACGCCAGTGTTGACATTTGGCGTCACGACGTGCCCCAAAGATTCGACATCCAAACTGGTGACATCCACTATCACCAGAAGAAAGTCTACCGAATCACAGTCCGCTTCAAAGGTTCCGAAATTCGCCGCGGTGGGTAGCGGATCGTCGTCGAACCAGAAAGCGAGGCTAGTGGCCGCCCGGCAGATGCGGGTAGTCCGCGTCGATCAAGTCCTGAGCTTTTAAGTCTCTCCAAAGCTCGCTCGGCAACGTGCGTGTCGCCGCCTCGACCATTGACTGCACTCGACTCGCGCGGCTGGTGCTCAGTGCGACCGATGCGATGCCTGGATGAGAGACACCGAAAGCGACGGCCACATCGAACGGCGTACAACTGTGCCGCTGACTGATCTCGGTAAAACGCTCACGCCATTGCAATCGTTGCGCATCCGCTGCGTCATTTGGGTCGAGTGCACGATAGTCAAAGAACTCGCCACCGACGAGAAACCCGCCGTGCATGACCGCAGAGTTGACCACCGCAATTTGCCGCTCGGCGAGTGAGTCGATGAACGTCCTCAGCTCCGCCGGATGGTGCATGATGGTGAAACTGTTCGCCATCATCACCCAATCAAGATCGCACAGCCCATCCAACTCTCGAATGACACGCCAATCTTTAGCCCCAACGCCGATTCCAGAAACTTCCCCGGCGTCCCGTAGTTCCGTAAGAGCGCGACAGGCACCCAAAATGTCCTTGAGTCGACTGCGTCGGTCGTCCGCATCCGAGGCTGCCTGCAGGTACTCGTCCGGATCGTGGACACAGACCAGCTGTGGTCGGTAGTCCCTAAGCATTCGGCAGCCATCTTCGTGACAACGAAGGATGCCGTCGTAGCTCATGTCTTGAACAGCGTCGTGGTGAATGTCCATCCAGACGCCTGGCTCGAATGTGGGTTCCGGTGTGCTGAGTGGCACGCGTCGCCAAGCCAACTTATTACTCAGGATCACATCGTCGGGTCGCACACCCAGCGCCGACAGCTCACGACCGATCACCTCAAGCGATAGGCCCGCACCGTACTTCCCCGCGCTGTCGATCGCGACCGGCTTCGGCATCGTTGCGAACCATTTCCGAACCAACTCTCGCTTTGATTCATCGCTCATCGCGACGAATAGATTCCCCAAACAAGTGGCACCAAAGATGACCTTGGGCATTTCAAGGCCCGTACGACCAAATGTTCGATGGGTTGGCAAATTCATTGGGCACCCCGAATAGAAAGCTCGCCAAAATCTCCGGCATTACGTCGGAGGTCACTCAACTCGCAGAGACGCAAGAGAAGTGACCAGCACGCTCACGGACCTAATGAGTGCACCAACGCGTCACATCAACCCGCGAATCTCGACGTCGGCCTCATCGGCTACATGCCACTTCGCAACGCGTCCAAGTGGCGACCAAAGTGATCATCCAACACTTCCGTATAAGTGTCCGGATGACTCTTCAGGCAATCGTGCACGATTTTACCGAACTTTGCGTCGGTCAAGACAGACCCGAACGTGCAGTGAAGAATCTGGCGGCCAGGTTTGGTGAATCCCTTGCCAACGGGAACATCACTCCACATTTCCAGGTACTCACTTTCCAACGTCGCATCGTCGGCGTCGTCCGTCACGGGAGCATCCGCAAGCGTTGCCGATACGTGGTAGGTCGCTTTGTCAGTCTCGTAACGGTCTCGCGAGAAATCGATGATTGCGCGGAACGATGCGGGATCGTGACGCGCGACGACTCGCAACGCTTCCAGGTAACTCGTCCCAGCGGTTTTCACGTGGAATCGTCCTTGTGTCGCACTGGCTAGTATTCCGTACATCGACACTTTATCACTGCCGCTGTGCAAGCTCAGCTTGTAGGGACCAAGGGCTTCTGAAACGGCAGCGTGATCCTTCAGCGAAACGTGCAACGCCTCGACATCACCAATGAAGTCAATGCCCTTCTCAAAGTCACCGATAAAACGAGGAGCAAGACTGACCAGTTTCATCCCACCCTTCAAACACTGGTCGGCAATGATGTAGTGCTCGGCAAGTGTTGTCGGTTGATCCGTTTCATCGACAGACAATTCGATCTCGTAATCGTTGCCTGCTTTTTCATTCACTTCCTTGATGTAGTCGCCAAGTTTCAACGCTCGCGCGATCGCTTTTCCGTATTTGACCGCCGCTCTCATGCAAGCTTCTTCGTCCAGATCGATCACCGTTCCCGTACCGAGCTTGATCGACTTTCCGAGATAGCTCTCGTACCAGGATGCGTCGCCACGCGTCTCTGCGAACTTGGCTCGCAAAGCCGCTTCATCGTAATCGTCCGCCTTCTGATCGACATCGTCCGATGGATCGATCGTAAAGAACGTAAAGCCAACAGCGGCAGTTACATCGACATCCTGAGGAACCTTCAGGTGGTCTGCATCGGCACCGATAATGCCGGTCCAACCCGCGGCCTCGGCTCCGTTCATGGCATCGTCCATCACCTCCTGCGGTGTCCGCTGCGTCCGCGTCATCTCGCGAATCGACTGCTGAGGATAGATGGCTTCAATGCCACTGCCGCAACGCTTCATAGCGGCTACATGACCAGGAGTTGCCAATCCGGTGCGATCACCGAAACCAAAACTAGGTGCTAAGCCGAGCGCTACACATTTCTTCGTCATGAGTCTTCTTTCGAACCGCGTCGACGCGGCAAATGGGAACAGGGTTGATGAATAATTGCAGAAAGCGGCGTCTACGCGGTGAGCTCGATGATCGCCTTGATGACGCCCGTTTCCGGCTTCGTGAAGGATTCAAAGTCGTCCATAACGCCATCGAAACTGGTCCGGTGAGTGATCCAGGGATCGGTATTGATCGTGCCGTCTTCGATCAACTGAATAATTCGTGTGAAGTCGGGTGGCAAAGCGTTTCGCGACGCCATGATGGAGGCCTCCGGACGGTGCATCACGGGGTGTCGGAATGTGACTTCTTCCGTGGTGATGCCGACGTAAACCAGACGACCCGTAGGGGCAATGTAAGACAGTGCGCCTGCCATCGAATGTTTGTTACCCGTCGCATCCGTGATCACCTGGTACATGTCGCCACCGGTGACTTCACGCATACGATCCAATTCGCTTCCGTCGCCCTTGAACAACACCGTGTTTTCGATTCCGTAGTTCTGACGCACGAACTCCAACCGGGCCGGATTCATGTCCATCACACTGATCGTCGCATCGGTTAAGCGGGCGAACTCAAGCGTGGCAAGACCAATGGGCCCCATTCCAATGATCAAGGCGTGGTCACCTCCCTCTGGCGCCCCGCGATCATTCGCGTGACATCCGATGGCCAACGTCTCAACGAGTGCGAGTTGATCAAAGCTAAGTTTCTCCGATGGATGCAACTTGTCGGCTCGAACAAGAAACGACTCACATAGGCCGCCATCCATCATCACACCAATCACTTTCAGATTTTGGCAACAATTGATGGCTCCGCGACGGCAAGCGTAACACTCTCCGCAATTCATGTAGGGCTCGATGCTGCATCGATCTCCTGCTTTAACATTGCCAACACCCTCACCAACCTCGACGACTTCCACGCCCAACTCGTGGCCCGGAATTCGCGGAAAATCGAAGAAGGGAAACTTCCCTAAATAGCAACTGATGTCCGTCCCGCAAACGCCCATGCGATGCGTTCGCACTAAAGCCTGACCCGGTCCGGGAGCTTGTGGCGGATCGACGTCGATTTGCTTCAACGTCTTGACTTCCGATATCTGAATCGCACGCATGAATGAAGGCTCCGGGGTGCGGATCGTTTTCCGCTCGGTAGGAATGCAAGGACGGTGGGAAACGTACAAAACTCGAATTCTGTGCCACAAACGGACGCAGAAACCGACTAAATCTCAAGCTTGTAATCGCGAATCGCATTGTTGGCGAAGATCGATTGCTGCTCGCTCGCTGAAAGTTCGCTTGCCAACTCGCGAACAGCTTCTATCCATCGAGCGTGTTCGCTCTTCAACAAGCAAACTGGCCAATCGCTTCCAAACATCAAACGGTCGGGCGTGAACGCATCCAAAGCGACATCCCAATAACGACGGATCTGATTCATCGACCATCCATCGTCGCGAACTTCGGTCGCAACGCCGGAAAATTTGCAACTGATGTTTTCACGCTTGGCCAACTCACGAAACTGCTTTTCCCACTCGTCGTCGAAAATGGCATCATAGATCGTTGGCTTGGCAATATGGTCCAACACCATTGGCAGGTCTGCGTGATGATCAACAAACTCGATGGAAGCTGGCAACTGACGGGCGAAGATCAACACGTCGTAAACTAAGTCACGCCCCTTCAAAGCCGCGATCCCGCGGTTGAAGTCGGCTCCCAAGATGAACCGATCATCCGGTTCGTCCTGAACGACGTGCCGCATGCCTTTGAGAAGCGGTTCGTCCGTGTAACGATCCAGAACATCGCCAATCTTTGGATCGGCAAGCGGTACCCAACCGACGACGCCTCGAATCAGAGGCTCCGCCTTTGCCAAAGAAAGTAGTGCATCGGTTTCCACGAGACTCTGGCGGGCCTGCACCGACACGAAACCGTCGACACCACTTTGCGAGGCGATTTGCTTGAGTTCAGGAATTAGAAAGTCGCGCCGCAGCACCGACATCTCATCATTGATCCAGCCATATTCCTCGACGGAGTACTTCCAAAGATGATGATGACTGTCGATCAGCATGTGCAAAGCCCTAACAAATGATGGAAAAGCGACACATTACACCGCCAATCACTGGCCAACAATTCACATATGCGTCATGTTATTACACTTTTGCGTCATCCTCATTTAGCAAAAACTCCACGTGCAACGCGTCGCTCTTCTGATAGAAACATCAAAGGCCTTCGGTCGTGGTCTGCTCGCTGGAGTCGGTCGTTACGCCAGGACGCAGCCGCGATGGTCCACTTACGTCGATGAGCGTGGTCTTGGCGACCCAATCCCCGACTGGCTTGAAGCCGGCGATTTCGACGGCATTATTGTTCGGGCAGCCGATCAAGCCACCTTTGAACGCGTGCTCAAATTTGGGATTCCGACGGTTTGCCTCGGCGAGGAAAACCCTTCGCACGCCACCGCCGTCATGAACGATGACGCTGCCTGCGCCGAAGTCGCAGCCCAGCACTTACTGGATCGTCGCTTTCGCAGCTTCGGCTATCTCGGGAACCGAGGCTTCAACTGGTCTGACGATCGGCGAGAGCATTTCATTCGTTCGCTCGCCGATTCCGGGTTCCAATGCGATGTGCTGGAATCGTCCGTCACGACGACACGCAGGACTCCCTGGTACAAACGTCGCGAACGATTGGCAAACTGGATCACAACGTTACAGAAGCCAGTGGGGATATTCGCCTGCTACGACGCCGCGGCCCGAACGGTTTTGGATGTATGCCGTGACTTGAATCTATTGGTGCCTGAGCAAGTCGCCGTGATCGGTGTCGACAATGATGAAGTTCTTTGCGAATTGTGCGACCCGCCACTGACCAGTGTGGCGCCCGATACGGAAGCGATCGGCTTGAAGGCTGCCGAATTGCTTGATGATTGGATGCGAGCAGAAGAGGTAGGGCAACGGACCGAGGCTGAACGCTTGGTTGTCATTCCCCCAAGCGGCGTCGTCACTCGAGGAAGTACCGACACCGATGCCATCGATGACCCGTTGATTGCCGAAGTCGTCGGGTACATTCGCAAGCATACGAGCGACGGGATTGACGTCTCCGACCTGCTCGAAAAGTTCCCCGTTTCACGCCGCACGTTGGAACGCCGCTTCGAGAAAGTGCTTCAACAGTCGCCGCACGAATTGATTCGCCATGTCCGAATCAATCATGTCAAGACGCTTCTCCGCGAGACCGACATGAAGCTCGATACAATCTGCTCACTCGCGGGCTACAACTACACCGCCTACATGGTGGCTCAGTTTCGCGATTCCGAGGGGCAAACTCCCGGTCAGTTTCGCAAGCACCATCGGAGCTGAGAAAGCGCGATTTCGGTTCGGTCGCGAAGGGCCGGTGATGCTCTAGTCGCGATCGACTCCTCCACCACTGTGCAGTTGCGTCTTCCTGTCGATGAAAGTTGTCATTTCGGTTCCCAAGCAGGCTCGCTTCGGCTCCACCACCAAGCGTCTGGCGAGATGGTCCCACGGTCGGCGAAACGGAACCTTATCTGCAACCCTTTCGTTCTGCGCAATCGGAAGCACCTGCAAAAGCGTTCCCTTTTCACGCTCTTTGCAGCGGTGGAGCAAACCTTGCCGATGCTGGAGGTGTTCCACCAATCCACTTCACTGA